>CACVAV010000212.1 GCA_902727945.1 uncultured Thiotrichaceae bacterium
AATTACGTGACCCACCGACCAATATCAGGAAAACACCCAATGGCGAGGTGCTGTGTCAACTTCAGCAACAGCAAATGGTGACGGTCTATAACGGAACGCCTCTACAGCATAATGGAGCAAATTGGTACCAGACACAGGTGTGCGGGAGTGATCGCTGGGGGGTGGTGCATGAATCTCAGATTAGTACAGTGCGTTAAAATGAATGGCGCAGGCTGGTATAACATAACCTCAGCGGGCTAAATATTCTTTCAGGTACTTAACCCGCTCAGCATTATCCGGTGCTATCAGTCAGATAACAACCCTCACCACCAACAGCAACCGGCAGATTAGCCTTCGTATGCCGCAGAAAAACATGGCTTGTTTGACCCATTTTACAATCGTTCTCTTAATTGGGTGAATTTCAGATAGATATGTTCTGACTATATAACAACAGCTAAAATCTATGGTACATTTCAGTTAGCGTCCCGGCCGAAATAATTTTTAGCGGGATTAGTTTTTATCTAAGAGGAGCAACACATGCTTAAGCAATTAGCATTAACTGCAACAATCGCACTCACTGTGGGCGGACTGAGCGGAACTGCTCAGGCAGCTGATCAGAAGTTTGTTTCTATCGGTACCGGCGGTGTAACCGGCGTTTACTATCCAACAGGGGGCGCTATCTGTCGTCTGGTGAATAAAGGCCGTAAAGAGCACGGTATCCGTTGTTCAGCTGAGTCCACCGGTGGTTCGGTTTATAACATCAACACTATCCGTGCCGGTGAGCTGGAATTTGGTGTTGCTCAGTCTGACTGGCAGTATCACGCATACAACGGTACCTCGAAATTTGAAGAGGCCG
The DNA here is from genome assembly GCA_902727945.1 of uncultured Thiotrichaceae bacterium. GTDB lineage: Bacteria > Pseudomonadota > Gammaproteobacteria > Thiotrichales > Thiotrichaceae > Thiolinea. The sequence goes on from CACVAV010000212.1 coordinate 836, forward strand.
GTAAATTTGAGAAGCTGCGGGCTATGTTCTCAGTTCATCCCGAGCCGTTCACACTGGTAGTACGTGCTGACAGTGGTATCGAAAGCTTTGATGGTCTGAAAGGTAAGCGGGTTAACGTCGGTAATCCGGGTTCCGGTCAGCGTGCCACTACTGAAGTGGTTCTGGAAGCAATGAAGATGACCATGGATGATTTAGCGCTGGCCGCTGAACTGAAAGGCTCCGAAATGGCGCAGGCACTGTGTGATAACAAAATTGATGCCATGATCTACACCATCGGTCACCCGGCGGCAGCCATTACCGAAGCAGCCAATACCTGTGATGTCAAACTGCTCAGCGTCCGTGGCGAAGCTATCGACAAGCTGGTGGGCGACAATCCTTTTTACCGCATTGCGGAAATCAAAGGTGGCACCTATAAAGGTACCGATGATGACATCTCTACCTTCGGTGTTGGCGCAACGTTTGTCAGCTCAGCTGATGTGCCGGAAGAAGTAGCTTACATCATCACCAAAGCGGTATTCGACAACTTCGACGACTTCAAAAAGCTGCACCCTGCATTCGCTAACCTGAAAGAATCTGAAATGATTGCTGACGGCCTCTCTGCTCCGTTGCACGATGGTGCAATGAAATACTACAAAGAGCGTGAGTGGATTAAGTAAGACTGGCTGATGAGTAAAACATAAGCTTACAGATGCAGCCCTTTCAGGGCTGTGTTTGTTTTAGCTCCCCTAAAACATCACCAAGGAGTCATTTATGTCGACACAAACTGAGCGTTCAGCCGTTGAATCGGCTGACCACATTACGCCAGACCTGAATGAGTTTGCTGCAGCCGACAGCGGTGGCCGTAACGCCATCGGTACTGCCGGTGTCATCATCGCCATTATCGCCTTCGTCTGGTCTTGCTTTCAGCTATACATTTCCTCCAGTATCCCCTACTGGCTGACCGAAAACCTCGGCATAAACGTCGTATTTAATAGTTCTGAGTCGCGGGTTATTCACCTCGCATTTGCAGTAGCACTGACCATGCTCTCCTATCCCTTATTCAAAAAAAGCCCGAGAGATAAAGTACCGGTTTATGACTGGGTGCTGGCAGCCGCAGGCGCAACCACCTGTTTTTACCTGATTGTTTTCAAATTAGACATTGGTGTACGTGCCGGATTACCCACTACCAGTGATTTAATCATCTCTGCCACCGGCATGCTAATGCTGGCGATTGCGGTTTATCGCGCACTTGGCCTGCCTATGCTCATCGTCGCCAGTGTGTTTGTCTTCTACGTATTCTTCGGCCACCTCAGCTGGATGCCTGATGCGGTACAATGGAAAGGTGCTTCATTTGGTAAAGCCATGTGGCATTTCTGGATGCAAACTGAAGGGGTATTTGGTGTTGCCCTGAGTGTTTCCGCCTCGATGATCTTCCTGTTTGTATTATTTGGTGCACTGCTGGAACAAGCGGGTGCGGGTAACTATTTCATCAAACTGGCCTTTGGCTTGCTGGGCCATTTACGCGGAGGTCCTGCGAAAGCAGCCGTCGTCGCCTCAGCGCTCAGTGGTATCTACTCCGGCTCATCTATCGCCAACGTAGTGACCACCGGTACATTCACTATTCCGCTGATGAAACGCACGGGTTTCTCTGCTGAAAAAGCAGGTGCGGTTGAAGTCGCCTCTTCTACTAACGGCCAGTTAACACCACCGGTCATGGGTGCTGCGGCTTTCCTGATCGCAGAATTCACCGGTGTTAGCTACCCTGAAGTCATCAAACACGCTTTACTGCCTGCGTTGATTTCTTATATTGCACTGGTTTATATCGTGCACCTTGAAGCTTTGAAACTGGGGCTGAAAGGTATGGAACGACCCCCCAGCCATGTCACCGCCATGCGTAAACTGATTGGTTTCCTGACCGGTTTCCTCGGCTTCATCTTCTTAGGTGGCCTGGTTTACTGGGGACTCGGCTGGGTAAAAGTAGCCTTTCCGGGCACCACTATCTGGGCAGCGGCGGGCATTTTCCTGCTGGCTTATATCATTCTTATCGCTGTTGCAGCGCGTCGGCCTGATCTTGAGGTGGATGATCCCAATGCGCCATTGATCGAACTGCCTAAAGCCAGTGAAGTGGCCTTAACCGGTTTACATTTCGTATTGCCGATTATCGTACTGTTGTGGTGTATTCTGATCGAACGACTTTCGCCTTCGCTGTCTGCCTTCTGGGCCAGTGCGGCGATGATCTTCGTGGTCGTCACTCAGCACATTCTGAAATCATTGTTCCGTGGCCAACTGACCTTTGCTACTGACCTGTGGCATGGCATTACCGACTTCTGGCACGGCATGATTTCCGGCGCGCGCAGCATGATGCCGATCGGTGTTGCTACCGGTGTGGCGGGTATTATTATCGGTACCGTATCCTTAACCGGTGCACATCAGGTAGTCGGTGAACTGGTGGAATTCCTTTCCGGTGGTAATCTGATTCTGATGTTGCTATTGGTGGCAGCCATGAGCCTGATTTTAGGCATGGGCCTGCCCACGACGGCTAACTACATTGTGGTTTCCTCACTGATGGCTCCGGTCATTGTCAGTGTCGGTGCGCAATCCGGCCTGGTGGTTCCACTGATAGCCGTGCACATGTTTGTGTTCTATTTCGGCATTCTCGCCGATGATACGCCCCCTGTGGGACTGGCAGCTTTTGCGGCTTCGGCTATTTCCGGTGGTGATCCGATTAAGACCGGTTTGCAAGGTTTTGCTTATGATATACGTACCGCCCTGCTGCCGTTCCTGTTCATCTTCAACACTGAGCTATTGTTAATTGATGTCGGACTATTTAAGGCCATCTTTGTCTTTGCGATCGGGGCGGTGGCAATGCTCTTGTTTGCGGCTGCAACACAGAGTTATTTCATTGCCAAAAGCCGCATCTGGGAATCAGCACTGCTGATGTTAATCGCCTTCACCTTGTTCCGTCCCGGCTACTGGCTGGATCAGGTAGACCCGCCTTATATCGAGCAACCAGGTACTGAAGTAGTTCAACTGGCCGAAGCCAATGAAGCAGGTAAACCTTTACGTGTCCAGATTACCGGGCCTGATTTTGATAATATCGATAAAATGACTCAAATCACCCTGATGGCTAATCTGGGTGACACCGGTGATGGTGCTGCGAAATTGAATAGCGCGGGGTTGATCGTGATGGAAGAGGAAGGTATCACCAAGTTGGATGAACCGATGGCGGGCACGCCGTTCTTTACCACGCTACAGATGTTTGACTTTTACGCCGATGAACCGGTGAAGATCAATAAAGTCGAGCTGCCTGCTGACAGGATACCGAAAGAGGTGTTCTATATACCGGCATTCCTGCTGCTGGCCTTTGTCGTTTGGCTGCAACGCCGTCGTCAGACCCAGCCTGCATTCTGGGGTAAGTAGCTTAGTCAGCAACCTAAAGCGTTAACATCGATAACTGAATACAGGGCCACCTTAGTGTGGCCCTTTTTCATTCTTGTTTATTCGCTCAATCCTCACTCAAACGCGAAGTAATCACCGGATCACTCTCCAAAGTGCGATGCACCGGACAACGATCAGCAATGGCCAACAAACGCTGACGCTGCGCCTCCGTCAAATCACCTTTCAAAGTAATGACCCGGCTAATCCGTTCGACTTTGCCTTGTCGCTCATCCCCACATTCTACACAATCATCCGCATGAATCCGGTCATGGCTCAGTTGAATATCAATATCTTCCACCGGAATTTTCTTCAGGTTTGCATACATTCTGATAGTCATCGAAGTACATGCGCCCAATGACATCAGTAATAAATCATAGGGTGTCGGCCCCAGGTTGGAACCACCGACTGACAGAGGCTCATCAGCCAGCAACTGATGGCTATTGCTGAATAATCCGCGCAGGAATTTTTTATCCGCTTCAGTCACCACAACATCATTATTGGCAACCACCGGGGCTTTTAAAGCGTCCATACCAGCCGCATTAATAGCATCCAACTCCAAGTAACGACCCGCCCAGGCGGTCAATGTATCAGCCACGTATTCTGAATCTATTTTATTGCTTAACAGATGATCCGCCTGATCCAGAGAAATAAAACTCTTGGGGTGCATTGCTACCTGATAAATTTTTGCGGCTTCGTTGATAGACACGATACTGTCTACCGGCGAATGAAAAATCAGCAGAGCAGCTTTTAATTTGGCGATGTGTTCTGCTGAACCATGCGCATTAAGATCATCCAGCAGTTGCTTCTTCACATTGAATTTACGCAGTCCAATGGTCACTTCAGCCTGCCCCGCTGCTTCCAATTCAGGAATCGCATGCTGAAACAGATGCTGTACGTGATCAGCCGTCGCCGGAGCACCGATGGTCGCAATCGCTTTTACTGAAGGTAACTGATGTGCTGCACTGAGCACCGCTGCACCACCCAGGCTATGACCTATCAACAACGTAGGTGCCTGATAGTCTTGTTCCAGTTTTTCAGCCGCCGCGAGTAAATCCTGGATATTGGAAGAAAAATTAGTATTCGCAAAATCCCCGTCACTATTGCCCAGCCCGGTAAAATCGAAACGGAGTACAGCGATGCCTTTAGCGGCTAAAGCGCGGCTGATGCGTGATGCCGCAGACACATCTTTGCTACAGGTGAAACAATGGGCGAACAAAGCGAATTGTTTCACCGGCGTGCCGGAGTCCGGCGTCTCTAACAACCCGGCCAGCAACTGGCCTTCGCTATTGGGAAATTCTAGTTTAATTCGTGGCATGGCTGACCTGCTCCTTGTTATCTTTCATTGATGATTAATAGTACACGACCCGGAACGGTACGTTTCATCAACAG
>CACVAV010000213.1 GCA_902727945.1 uncultured Thiotrichaceae bacterium
CTTTTTATGTGCGCTATGCACAAAGTATAGGCTATATAAGCCTTGTTTCGTTTTGCGATATTACAATATTACACTTACTGCTCGTTCTGTGCGCTACGGGCTAATCCAACAGCCATTTGAATCGCTGTCCGCAGGCTACTGCTTTCCGCCTGGCCTTTGCCCGCAAGATCTAAAGCGGTGCCATGATCAACTGAGGTACGGATAATCGGTAAGCCCAGCGTCACATTAACAGCCTGACCAAATCCGGCGTATTTCAAAACGGGTAAACCCTGATCATGGTACATCGCGAGAACAGCATCGGCTTTTTCCAGGTGGCGTGGCGTAAATAAAGTATCCGCAGGCAGGGGGCCGGTCAGGTGCAGGCCCTGTTGTTGCATCTGCTGGATCACCGGAATGATGGTGTTTAATTCTTCGGTGCCCAGATGCCCGCCTTCACCCGCGTGCGGATTCAGGCCGCACACCAATATATGCGGGTGTTCGATACCAAATTTCTCACGAAGGTCTGTATCCAGTACTTGTAATACCTGGCGTAACAGCGGCGGGGTGATGGTTTCGCTGACTTTATTTAACGGCAGGTGAGTCGTCGCCAGTGCGACCCGCAAATCACCGGCTGCCAGCATCATTACCGGCGTAGTCGCCCCGGTATAATCCGCCAGGAACTCTGTGTGTCCGGTAAAGGCAATACCTGCATCATTCATCACACCCTTGTGCAACGGCGCTGTCACCATCGCGGCAAATTCACCGTCAAGGCAGCCTTGTGCGGCACGCTTGAGCATTTCCAGTACACAGGCCGCGTTGTCTACATTCAGTGAGCCGGGTACGACAGGCCCCGCACAGGCAACCGGTAAGATAAACATTTCGCCGGGTTGGCAGGGTCTTTGCTCGGTATCGGGTTTATAAGGGCGCAAGCGAATATTGATGTTTAATAAGCGGGCGCGGGCGCGTAATACTTCCGGATCGCCCAGTACAACGATGTCGGCTGCCCAGTGTACCTGGCTGGCTAATACCAGCGTCAGATCCGGGCCGATTCCGCCAGGTTCTCCGGTTGTCAGTGCCAGTCGCATACGGTTTTTCATGGTTATTCCTCACACGTGCTTATTCAGGTTTTTTCGGAGCAGCAGTCTGTTATTGTAGCTGTAAATAGGGTTTTGTGGATTCTATCTGATAATCAAGCGGTTGTGTTACCAGGCTTTAGATAATTTGGAAAATTTGAATTACTCATAGCCATAAATCTGGTTGCTTAAGAATGTACTGGCGCTACTACCGAAGTTACCCAGACCTTTTAGCTCAAGTTCGACAAAGATCGCATCATCATAAGTGGTGTTGTCTGAGAGTAGATATTGTCTGCCTGCAATACGTCCTTTCCAGCAGCAACCCCGGTATTCAATACCCAGCACTGACTCCAGCATGCGGTCATTTTCCAGGTCATGTTCATAACCTCCGGCCAGCTTCCAGCTTTCGGTGACGGGTGTGGCAAATGAAATGTGCGCCGCTTCATAATCGTCTTTGCGCTGGTTGTAACCCACATTCAGCACCCGGTCTTTCTGGTCTTTGTAGTTAATTTTTAGCTGGCTGGCACTGACACTGCCATCATTAGTATTAACAAAAGCTGTTGTTGTCATGCGGGTGGATGCATTCAGCTCACCGGCTGCTTCAAAGACCAGTTCTGAGCGGGTGCCTGCCTGAATGGACTCATCGGATTCTTCGGATAATGACACTTTGCGGTCATCCAGGTGATAGATTTGTCCGGCGCTGGCGCGGAATACTTCACGGCCTGTTTCACGATTTTGCAAACGGGTGGTCAGTGAGGTAGACAGGCGATTGGCATCTTCAATACGGTCTTTGCCGGTAAAACGATTATCGCTGAATAGCTGGCTATAGCTCAATGTTCTGTCGGATGAATCGAAAACCGGAATGCTATTCTGATCATTAAAGGGGGTGTAAGTGTAATAAAGGCGCGGCTCCAGTGTTTGGATGAGTTTGCCGTCTTTTAATTCACGCTCAAAAAACAGACCACTGTCAACGGAGACGGTAGGCAAGGTGCGGTTGATTTGATCATCACTGTCCTGATCCAGTTTATAACTGGCGTGTTGCAGCTTGACAGCCGGTGTGACATACGCAAACTCGTCACCAAAACGTTTTTTGACTGAAGCCTCCGCACTGAGCCGGTGGCCGTCACTTGAGTTACTATTGCTGAAGAAAGCATATTCACCATTGAAATCCCATACCGCTTCCCCGGCAGCAGCTTGCGGCTGCCAGTCAACGCTGAGCTGAGGCAGGCGTGCATAAGCTTCGCTGGTGCTATCCAGTACCTGAAAATCCTGCACCAGTGCTGAGAATGTCCAGTCGCCCCTACGGTTTTTATAACCCAGCGTCCGTTCCAGGTTAACGATACTGCTGCTTTCCAGCGAGGTGCCAAGGTCTTCAAAATATTGGTTGTCTGAGACACCTTTTGCATCCAGAGTAAGTTCACTATTTTCGCTCAGTGCCCTGGCATATTTAAGATTAAAGAAGTAACGGTTTTTGTCGGCATATTCATCATCACCCGGTAAAAAATCATATTCAAAGCTGCCGCTTTGTTTGTTGGAAAGGTAACGGAACTCAGAGTCCAGTTTTACACCACGTTGGCTAAGGAAGTTGGTGGTGACTGTCAGGTCGTAATTAGGTGCCATATTCCAATAATACGGCACGCTGATATGGACACCGCTGCTGTCATCAGTGGCGAAAGTGGGTGTGAGAAAGCCGGACTTGCGTTTCTCGCTGAGTGGAAATGAGAAGTAGGGCAGGTACAGGATGGGTGTATCTTTTATTCTCAGGCTCAGGTTGCGTGCTACACCTTCGTCTTTACCCTGGTCGAGTTCGATGCTTTTTGCGCGAATACTCCAGGTGTTGTTATCAAGCGGGCAGGTGGTATAAGTAGCGTCCGTTAAGCGTGCTACGCCGTTTGCTTCGCGGCTGATTTTTTCACTGCTGCCGCGTCCGTCCAGACCGCTGAACTGGTAATCCGCCTGCTGTATTTCACCGGTGCTGGTGGCCAGGTTGAAATTAAGCTTTTGGGTCTGTAATTCCAGGCCATCGCTGATAAAGTAAACGTTACCCTCAGCGCTTATCCGCTGGGTTTGTTTTTCATAAGTAGCCTGGTCGGCACTAAGACGCGTGCTGTCTTTGGCGATAATGACCATGCCTTCCAGTATGGACAGGCCCTTTTCTTTAAATAAAGCCTGGTCAGCCTCAATATAGACAGCTTCTTTCTGCACCCCTTGTGGTAGGCGGGGAATATTTTGTTGTTGTAGCTTATTACCACTTGCCGAATCAGTCGGGCAGCTCCAGTCCTGTGCGGCTGATACTACCGATGGACTAATAGAAAGTCCGAGGAGTAGCAGGCCGGAACCTGTATGTTGGGATGACAGCATGGCATACCTTAGTTTAAAAGAGCTGTAAAAAGTCTAACATCGCATACTCTGTCATTCCAGACAATGAATCTGGCAGATTTTCTGTTTTACAAAATTACTCATTTTGTGCAATAATTTACCAAAAAATAAAATGATTTCGATATAAAAACCCCAGTAATTTTGATATGTAAAACTTAAGCGAGGTTTTATCTAAAGTGGAAGCCACTATTGATAGTGATTCGGTAACAAGTAATGACCGGCACGACAGAAATGTAGCGGGTAGTGAAGTGTTGCAGCCCAAATCTGTTGAGCAGTCTGCAGAAGCTAATGTTACACCTAAGCGTGGGCGACCCAAAGGCGCACGCACGACAACGTTGGCGGAAGCACGTCGACAGGCAGCAGAAGAGAAGGTGAAGCTGAAGCGTGATTTTAATAAAATAAATGATGCGTTACAGCGTGAGTTGACTATTCTGCAGGAGAAATATGATCGGGATATTGCCCGGCTTAATGATGAACTGGAGATTTGTCATCGCCGTGAAGCAAATTACCGCCTTGCTTTAGGTGAGCGGCTTCATGAAGTAGCTGATTATCTGCAGACAACGTTATTGAACTGGGGAGATGCGGAGCTGAAGGAGGCGGTGATTGACAAACGTGGCCGGGGACGACCACGTAAGACATTAAAGTAGCGGGTATGAAAAAACTTCACCCCAAGCATAGAAGTCTTCGACTTCTACAGCAATCTGAAAGAGATTGAGGGATTTTTTTCAGACTGCTTTACTAATCAGCAACCCTTCCAGAATTTTCCGGTAAATGACAGTCAGTGTGCTGAGATCATCAGCAGAAACGCACTCGTTTACCTGATGAATCGTATTGTTGAGTGGCCCCAACTCAAGCACCTGCGCACCGGTGGGTGCGATAAAACGCCCATCGGATGTGCCACCACTGGTAGATAACTCTGTATCTAAACCAGTCACTGCTTTAATCGCGGCAATACTGGCAGCGACTAACTCACCCGCTGCAGTCAGAAACGGCTGGCCGGACAGTTTCCATTCGATTTGATAATTCAGGTTATGGCTATTCAGTATATCTTCGGTTCTCTGGCGGATTGCCTGTTCGGTTAATTCAGTGGAAAAACGAAAGTTAATCAATGCCTCTGCGGTGCCTGGGATAACATTGGTTACACCTGTACCCGCATTCAGGTTTGATACCTGAAAAGTAGTCGCAGGGAAAAAGTCATTGCCCTGATCCCATTCGGTGGCTGCCAGTTCAGCTAAGACCGGTGCTATTTTATGGATAGGGTTCTCTGCCAGGTGCGGATAGGCTACGTGCCCCTGTTTACCTGAAACAATCAGTTTTGCATTCAGTGAGCCGCGTCGGCCATTTTTAATAATGTCGCCCAGTTGATCTTTACTGGAAGGTTCGCCGACCAGACACCAGTCAATTTTTTCATGGCGGGCTTCCAGTGCTTCAATGACTTTCACTGTGCCGTTAGTCGCCGGGCCTTCTTCGTCACTGGTGATGAGTAGCGCAATAGAGCCGGTATGTTCCGGATGTGCCTCGACGAATTCCTCACAGGCCACGACAAAAGCTGCAATGCTACCTTTCATGTCAGCCGTACCACGCCCATAAAGCAGGCCATCACGAATTTCCGGTTCAAACGGATGGCTGTCCCATGCTTCCAGCGGCCCGGTGGGTACGACATCTGTGTGCCCGGCAAAACACAAGACCGGCCCTGTAGTGCCTTTGCGTAGCCAGAGGTTTTCTACTTCCCCTGCGTTGATGTATTCAGCTTTAAAGCCTAACGGCACCAGCCGCTCACAAAGCAGTGCTTGGCAACCTTTATCATCAGGTGTAACAGACGGACGTGAAACGAGATCGATAGCCAGATCCAGTGTAGGGCAGGTAGTAGACATGTGAGGTGTACTCTATGGGGGTTTAGTTCTGAAAAATTTGACGGTAGTTGTCTTCGGTAAAACCGACAATTACCTGATTGCCGGTATACAGCACCGGACGTTTTATAATGGCAGGCTGATCTTCCATCACGGCTAACGCCAGTGTCTCATCCATATTTTCACGGGTTTGTTCCGGTAACTTGCGCCAGGTAGTGCCACGTTTATTGATGAGCGTTTCCCAGCCCAGTTCAGCAACCCAGGCGCGTAATTGAACAGGGTTCAGGCCATCTTTACGAAAATCATGGAAGGTGTACTCAATATC
>CACVAV010000214.1 GCA_902727945.1 uncultured Thiotrichaceae bacterium
AGTTTTGGGTTAACCAGCGCGATCTGGCGCTCCAGATAACCACGGCACAATGCGGCTTCATCCGCTTTCGGATCACGGTTATTCGGCGGGCGACATTTTAATACATTGCTGATATACACTGCGTTACGGGGCAGGCCCATGGCAGCCAGCATATTATTCAATAACTTTCCGGCACGACCTACAAAAGGTTGGCCTTGCTTGTCTTCTTCTGCACCCGGCGCTTCACCAATAATCATCCAGTCTGACTGAGTATCTCCCGCACCGAAAACCGTCTGGGCACGTGATTTGTGTAAGCCACATAATTGGCAGTCCACCACGCTTTGTTGCAGCTGTGACCAATTCAGTTGCGAGCAGTCAGGCGCAATTTTTACCGGTATAACCGACTCCGTAGTTTTTTCTGTAACCGGAGCCGGAGGTGGTGCTGTCGGGATGTCGGTAGTCTGAGCTAAACGCTGCTCAAGTGAAATGTGTTGGGCCGGCGCTGGCGGCACATCATAGGTTTCATCTTGCTGTTCTTCATCAGCAGGTGGCACTCTGGGCATCCACACCGGGATGCCCATCGCTTTCATATACTGATTTCGGGTTTGCAAATCCACCAGTGTTTAAGCTCCTTAAACGCCGTCGTGCTGTGGGTGTGCACGTTGCTGCTTACTTACCAGTTTATTCAGCGCGTCGATATAAGATTTAGCAGATGCAATCACAATATCGGTATGTGCCCCATGGCCATGAATCAGGCGGCCTTCCTGTTCAAGGCGCACGGTCACTTCACCTTGTGCATCCGTGCCGCTGGTAATGGCGTTGACTGAGTACAATTGTAGCGCCGGTGTTTCTCCTGTAGCCTTTTTGATGGCACTGAATACCGCATCAACCGGGCCGCTACCACTGGCTTCGGCTTTCACTTCCTTGCCATCGGCTTTTAGGGTGACCGTCGCCATCGGTGTTTCGCCGGTTTCAGAACAAACATGCGAAGCCATCAATTTGTACTTTGCTTCTTCGTTACCTGCACGGGTTTGCAAAACCAACATCTGTAAATCTTCGTCAAAGATGTCGTGTTTACGGTCAGCTAAGTCTTTAAAACGTGAGAAAGCAGCATTCAGTTCTTCTTCAGTCTTCAGGTTGATATTGAGATCAGCTAAGCGTGAACGGAAGGCGTTGCGTCCGGAGTGTTTGCCCAATACGATGCTGTTATCTGCCCAACCCACATCCTGTGCACGCATGATTTCGTAGGTTTCACGGTGTTTCAGCACGCCATCCTGATGAATGCCGGATTCATGGGCAAATGCATTAGCACCCACAATGGCCTTATTCGGCTGCACAGGGAAGCCGGTGATGCTGGAGACAATGCGTGAGGTCGGCACAATATGCCTGGCATCGATTCCGGATTCGATATTGAAAACATCTTTGCGGGTGCGTAGCGCCATGACAATTTCTTCCAGCGATGCATTACCCGCGCGTTCGCCTAAGCCATTGATGGTGCATTCGACCTGCCGTGCGCCTTGCATGACTGCGGCTAATGAATTACCGACTGCCAGTCCGAGGTCATTGTGGCAATGCACTGAGAATACGGCTTTGTCCGAGTTAGGGATTTCCCGGATCAGATTGCCAACGATGTCACCGAAAACATGCGGAATTTGGTAACCCACGGTGTCCGGGATATTGATGGTGGTGGCTCCGGCATTAATGGCTGCTTCGATAATCCGGCACAAGAATTCAAATTCAGAACGTCCGGCATCTTCACAGGAAAACTCAACATCATCCGTGTAGTTACGCGCCTTGGTAACAGCACGTACAGCCTGTTCCAACACCTTTTCCGGTTCCATGTTTAATTTGTTTTTCATGTGAATCGGCGAGGTGGCGATAAAGGTATGAATACGTCCGGAATTGGCCCCTTTCAATGCTTCAGCACAGCGTTCAATGTCAGGGTCTAATGCCCGTGACAGTCCGCAAATAGTGCTGTCTTTAACAATGTCAGCGATGGCCCGCACCGCATCAAAATCACCGGGGCTGGCAATCGGAAAGCCTGCTTCAATCACATCCACCTTCATCATTTCCAGCATCCTTGCGATGCGGATTTTTTCAGCTTTAGTCATCGATGCGCCGGGACTTTGCTCGCCGTCGCGTAAAGTGGTGTCAAAAATAATTATATGATCATCGGACATGGTGTTCTCCAGTGCTTTGCTGTTTTGGCATAAAAGTTCGTGTAGCTCAAGCCTTAATCGCTGTTTTTGCGGCGTTGGAAACGGCGATAACGGCGAACGATCCAGACAACAGGGCCGGATAAAGTGTAAGCCAGAAAGCTGGCAAATAATACTTTCGGCGGATCGAACATGATCAGGACAATGACTAAGACGATGCCGAGCATGACGATAAAAGGCACTTTGTTTTGTAGGTTGAAGTCTTTGAAGCTGTAATAACTAACATTACTGACCATTAATAAACCTGAGGCAATAGTGGCAACAAATGCCAGTGGAATCAGGTTGCCGCCTTCCAGGTCGAGGTCAGCAAATACCCATACGGTGCCAACCATGAGGGCTGCCGCTGCCGGGCTGGGCAAGCCGGTAAAAAAACGCTTGTCGGTCTTGCCGATTTGGGTGTTAAAACGCGCCAGGCGCAAAGCAGCGCAGGCTACATAAATAAACGCCGCCAGCCATCCGGCTTTGCCCCACGTTACGCCGAGGTCACGCATGTGCACTAATGACCATTGAAACATGAGTAAAGCAGGGGCGAGACCAAATGATACAAGGTCAGCAAGGCTGTCATATTCCGCACCAAACTCAGTTTGAGTATTCGTCATGCGTGCGACCCGGCCATCAAGCCCATCCAGTACCATAGCAATAAATACAGCAACGGCAGCTATCTCAAAGTTACCTTGTATGGCGGCCACAATGGCATAAAAGCCACCAAAGAGACCTGCTGTGGTGAATAAATTAGGCAACAGATAAATACCTCTGCCGCGTGGCGCTGCGGTTTGTGTGTCTTGCGCTGTTGCTTTGTCGGTATCCGTCACGATGCGTCCCTGTTCGTTGAGTGTTGTTACTGTGAAAGTCGCAGACTTTCATGCTTGCGAGTGAAATCGTTTCATGTGCGTTATTACTGCGTGGTAGCACTTTAGCAAGTTTCAATCACTAGTAAAATCATTTGCACAGGTTCTGATGATAATTGTGCGGGGCGGACTGATTTAAAATAAAATACAAAAAATGTCGATCAGGCTCCGTTGATATTTTGCCAGACATGTAATTTTTTAATAAATATGTCATATTCTGAATACCAATCATTCGGGTCAACACTGCATGCAACCATCTACGACGCTTTACCCTAACTTACTCCAGCCATTAGAGCTTGGCTTCACCACCTTGAAAAACCGTGTCCTGATGGGTTCAATGCATCTGGGGCTGGAAGAGATGCCGGGTGGTTTTGAGCGTATGGCAGCTTTTTATGCTGAACGCGCCAGAGGTGGTGTGGCCCTGATGGTCACCGGCGGTATCGGCCCGAACCAGGAGGGTGCGGTGCACGCAAACGCCTCTATCCTTGATGATGAAAACCAGCTGCCGGGGCATCGCTTAGTCACCAAGGCGGTACACGAAGCCGGTAGTAAAATCTGTATGCAGATTTTGCACACAGGCCGTTATGCTTATAACGATAAACTCATTGCACCGTCAGCGATTAAAGCGCCTATTAACCCGTTTACACCCCACGCTATCAGCGCGGAAGAAATTGAGCAACAGATCGTCGATTTTGTGGAATGCGCCGCTCTGGCTCAGCAGGCGGGTTACGATGGTGTTGAAGTCATGGCTTCAGAAGGTTATTTTCTGAATCAGTTTATCGTTGCTCAGACCAATCACCGTGATGATGAATGGGGTGGCAGTCTGGAAAACCGCATTCGCCTGCCGGTTGACATTGTGCGCCGAATCCGTGAGCGGGTCGGCCAGGAATTTATTATTATTTTCCGCCTATCGATGCTGGACATGGTGGAGCAAGGCAGTACGCTGGACGAAATTATCACTCTCGGTAAAGCTGTCGAAGCCGCCGGGGTGACCATTATCAACACCGGTATCGGTTGGCACGAAGCCCGCATCCCGACCATTGCGACCAAAGTACCCCGTGCCGCCTTTACCTGGGTAACAGCGAAGGTGCGCAAATCGCTCTCAGTGCCGGTCATCACCTCCAACCGGATTAATACCCCGGAAGTGGCGGAAGCGGTGCTGGCCAGAGGCGATGCTGACATGGTGTCTATGGCGCGCCCCTTTTTGGCTGATCCACAATTTGTGCTGAAAAGTGCGGAAGGCCGGTCTGATGAAATCAATACCTGTATCGGCTGTAATCAGGCTTGTCTGGATCACATTTTTGTCGGTAAACTGACTTCCTGTCTGGTTAACCCCAGAGCTTGTCATGAAACTGAAATTGAGATTAAAACCACCGATAAACCCCGCAAACTGGCCGTCGTTGGTGCCGGGCCAGCGGGTTTGTCCTTTGCCACCACTGCTGCACAATGTGGTCATCAGGTGACATTATTTGAGGCCAGTGACATCATTGGTGGCCAGTTTAATCTGGCGAAACAGATTCCCGGCAAGCAGGAATTTTTTGAGACGCTGCGCTATTTTGGCCGCCGGTTAGAACTACTCGGTGTTGATGTGCAGCTGAATAAACACGTCACGGCGGAAGAGCTGAATGACAGTGATTTTGATGAAGTGATTCTGGCTACAGGTATTCTGCCACGCACACCTGAAATTGAAGGCATTGATCACCCCGGCGTACTCAGTTATGTCGAGGTCATAAAGGGCGCTGAAGTCGGTAAACGGGTCGCGGTTATCGGCGCGGGTGGTATTGGTTTTGATGTCAGTGAATTCCTGACTCACGGTGACGAAGGCAGCAGCGGGGACATCCCTGCCTTTATGGCAAAATGGGGCGTGGATATGAAGCTAGAGGCCAGAGGCGGTGTCGCAGGCATTGAGCAGCAGTTGGAGGACTCACCGCGCGAAGTTTACTTGTTACAACGCAAAAGTAATAAAGTGGGGGCGGGTCTGGGCAAGACTACCGGCTGGATTCATCGCGCTGATCTGAAAATGCGCGGTGTGAAAATGATGGGGGGTTGTGATTATCAGCGCATTGATGATGAAGGCTTACACATCATGGTGAATAACGAACCACACTTGCTCCCAGTGGACAATGTGGTGATTTGTGCGGGACAATTACCGAATCGCAGTTTGCAGGATGCGATTACTAAACCGGTGCACCTGATTGGTGGCGCAGATGTCGCCACTGAACTGGATGCTAAGCGGGCTATTGATCAGGGTTTAAGGCTCGCGGTTAGTTTGTGATTCCGGCCATTGCATTCTATGAGTGGCCGGAATGATAAATCAAAATTTTAGCCGCCTACTACTGGCATCCCCGCAAAATAAGGGTGTGCCATCATCAACATCAGATAAACCACAATAGAAATACCTGCCAGTTTGATTTCACTTGCCATACCCGCTGTTTCCGTTGGCTTCACCCACTCGCCATCACGCTTGTTGATGAAGATGAACGACAGAATTGTCCAAACCAGCATGCCACCAAACAGTACGACTGAGCGTGTTTCACCGTTGGCCAGTAAATGCCCCAGTGCC
>CACVAV010000215.1 GCA_902727945.1 uncultured Thiotrichaceae bacterium
GCCGAAAAGCCTTTCCGTCAGCACGGTGCATACATCTCTGGGTTTGCGTTATACTTTATCGTTACTAAAGCACCTTGCTGTTCAGGTACTGAACTGTGTAATTACTGTGAAAGGGGGAATTACTTATGAAGTCATTTACATTGGCCGTTACGGCTATCACGATGATTCTGGCGGCGGGTACTGCTGCCTCGGATGTTGTTAAAGTTGATGTTGGTTTTACACTGAACCCATTTTTTCTGCGGGTGGCCTGTAATGAAATTGCTGCCGAACGTGGTGGAACGGTCGTTAAATCAGAACGCTCCGGTGAAGATAAAACCGGTGTGTGCCATATAGATATTCCGCGTAGGAATGTTACGTTTACGCCCACTCCGGGTATTGTTGCTACACCCGGCGGGGTCGTGCGGCAACCTGAGCGTCCTCCTGTCCGGCAAACTACACCAAGACCTCCCCGGGCTAAACTAGAAATGGTTGAGACCGGACGTTTATGGAGTAAGGCACATGCCACAGAACGTTGTCAGGCTTTAGCTACCCGGAAAGATGCCACGTGGACAGGTGTTTGGGAAAAGCATGATGCTAATAACAAAGCGAAGTGTCAGCTAAGGTTTAAACCCGCATTTGTGGTGAAAGCGATAAGCACGGGCAAGATCTGGAGTGATGAGCATGCTAAACGGCGTTGTAGTCGCTTAGCCGAAAGAAATGATGGTACCTGGTCGGGCGTCTGGCGTGATTCACCTGACGGTGAACGAGGTAGTGTTTGTATGATCAACGTTGTAAACACGGATAAACCCACTCGCCAGACCGCACCCGTCGATCAACCGACTACAGGCTCTCAATTCAGGAGTGTTCGTAATGTGAAGGCCGGCGCAATCTGGGATGGTGATCATGCGGAACGCAAATGCCCGGTAGTGGCCCAAAATGTTAAAGGTACCTGGACCCGGCGTTGGAGCAAAACGGGGCCGGGCAATGAATCAGTCTGTGAGGTCAGATTCAGTAATTTAAGCCCTGAGCCAACAGTTCCGCCACCTACCCAAACACCAGGCAATACCCGTACCCGCAATGTCGCCGCCGGGCCGATTTGGGATGATCGGCAGGCTGAAAGCAAGTGTCCTGTGATTGCGGCTAACAACGAGGCGAAGTGGACAGGTAATTGGACGAAGACCGGCCCTGGTAATACTTCAGTGTGTGAAATCAGCGTCGTGGTATCGACAAACACGACGCAAGCACCGGTAAGCCAATCCAATTCGTCTACCGTCCGTGAAGTGGCTGCGGGTGGTATCTGGGATCAGGCGCAAGCTAATAGTAAGTGTCCGGTGATCGCCGCCAATAATAAGGCCAGGTGGACGGGCCGCTGGCGTAAAATAAGCGTAAACAACGATGCGGTCTGCGAGATTGATACGCGCATTTAAGGTGTAAAGTAAAATCTTCCGCGCCCCCTTTTCAAAGGGGGTGCTGGATGCCTTCCAGTAAAGTCTTATGAAGTGGAGTTTGTTGCACGTAATAATGAATGAGGGTCAGAAAAGACGGGTATCAGCGGATTTTCTGATTGGGACGCATGCCAGTGTTGCGAGGGTTTGTGCTGGTTTGGATTGGTTTCGTGACCACACCTATCACGCCGTAAATCAATCGGTGTATAAGATTGTTGTTCTTGAAATTTAGCACGTTCTAATGCCTGTTCAGCATATTCTAATAAACTTGCCGGAGATGACATGGTCGCATGGTGTTTGCTGTCGGCGTTGCGCATAACGGGGACACAAGACGATACGCCAACCGCAACAGTAATCATCCGACTTTCATCCAGCGGGTTAGACAACTTCGCCTCTTCCACCTTAAGTTGCAAGCGTTTTGCTACTTTCCGGGCATTCTCCTCTTCAGTTCCCGGCAATAAAGCGACGAAATGCGCCCTGTCATGATGCCCCAGCGTATCTGCACTGCGTTTTGCCACTGACTTGAGGCACCCGGCGACTGCACTCAGGTATTGTCGGCTTTCCGCTGTGTCCAGCAGGCATTGGATTTCCCGAAAACCATTAATCTCTACCAAAATCAATGAAAGTGGTTGCTGGTCTCTGGCAGAACGCCGCCATTCTCTCTTAAACGCCTGTTCAAAATACTTGCTGCTCATTAATTTAGTCACAGGATCTACCGGAAGCTGTTCAATCAGCGATTTTTCCTTGGTAAACAAATGTTTGAGTATCTGCGTAAAAAACTGTGTCATTAGTGCCGCCGTAGCTGCAAATGCCAGCACAATAAAACACAGCAGGTTTGTTGTTAAGTTATCCTGTAGTGCGAACATTAAAGTAACGGGCAACAACAGTAGCGTTAGCTGTAAATAAAATTCGAGAGGGAAAACAATCGATACCGGCCAGACCGATAGCGTAATCACCATTAACAGGCAGAGATGGATGACCTGAATCAATGGATCTTCACTAAACAAAAACATACCCGACATACCCCAGACAGCGCACAGCAGAATGGTTGTCAGGCGATAGCGAACTAATTGTTCCTGCCTTAGCCGGTCTTTTTTGATGCGTTGGTATTTATTTAATTTACTCTTCATTAGCCAGCTGCCTACTGCCAGTAGGGAAATAGCCATAAGCCAAACCAAAATACCCACTCCCGCTACAGCATTTGTTGTCCACAGTAACAGGCCAAGCAACATTGCAGCCAGCACGTGTAGCCAGAAGTAAAACGAGCCATACTGATTCAGGAAAAATAATTGTTCGTGCTGATCTGAGAGTACAGAAGCGACGCTATCAACAAAATTTTTAGTATGATTTTTCATAGATTTTTTTTATTAAGATCTGATTATTAGTAGTGCGCATGCCTCGTACATCCCGCACCGTTTCAATTTTTTTACAGATAGCCCACATGAACCTGCCTAAGATTCAAGCGAAACACTACCACACATCGAAATCAATTAAAAGCCTGTAACTTAAAATTTTAAAAAGTGATATATTTCCAATATGTTAATAGCAAGACCCGTATAATTTAAGCTTAAGATATTGATTATTAAATATTTTATTTAAGTAAAACTATCAAAGCCAAACTGCCCGGGCAAATGTAATGATCATGAAAATGGTCAATAGCCAACGGCTTGCCTTCCTGAAAAAATCACACTATAGTTATAAATACCATCAATATAATGATATCTTGGACTCACTGAAAATTATTCTCTGTTCACATGGCACGCATTTTGACAGACACCTTTCATCCCATCTTCATTAATTATACTTTTGGAACAACAAAGCGTTTTGGTACTGAAAACTTGCTTTAGACCAAAACACTGAAAGGCAACCCGACAGATAATGGGACTCATGTCATGTCTATTAATATTTATCTTGATCACAACTTAAATGTTGTGTCCATCAGGGGTGATCTGTGGGGCGAATTTAACCCAACCTTGGTATCAGTAGGCAGCAACCTCGATTATATTGCGCCTGATCTTGCCGCTGAAGTTCGGGCGCTCATTGCATCAGATGAGCAAAGCTCGCCCTTCTCCAGAAGTGTCAGCGCATCGGTAAAGAATATTGGTGCCTTCAGGCATTCGACCAAATCTGCCGATATGGATTGCGAGTTCTGGCAGCTGTGCCGGCCTGTCAATGAAGGTATTGTCTATTTGCTAAAGTGCAGCATGATGCACACTGATGCAAGAATGGATATTTCTGCATTGCACCTGCTTGAACAGGCTGATATCCCTTCTTTTGGTGTGTTGCAGCTGGATGAAAACTGGAACACAACTTACGTCAGTAGAACATTCACGGACATTATGGGTTATGGTTTCCAGGATGTAGCAAACCGGGACTGGACTGTGATGTTGGCTGATGATGATGTTGAGTCGTTCACACAAGACCTCTACAAAACTACTACTTCAGACGAATCATTCCAGCAAGACCTCAGAGTCATAAAAAAAACGGGCACCACCGGCTGGGTGAGCGTACATTATAAGAAGGTCTATGATGCCAATCGGGCTTGCCTCAATTATTTACTCATTTTTCTCGACATCGATAGCCAACGGCGCAATCAGGATCAATTACGGGCGATGGCGGAGCACGATCAGCTAACCGGCCTGGGAAATCGTTATGCGCTTGAGCAACAAATAGAAAACCAAATCCGCCAACTGCATCCGGATGGTCAGTTCCATTTAATGTACCTTGACCTTGATGGGTTTAAGGCGGTCAATGATGGTTACGGTCACTCCGTAGGTGATCAGTTACTGCGTTCGGTCGCTGAACGACTTAACAAGCTATGTACCAGGAATGACTTTATTGCGCGTCTTGGTGGCGATGAGTTTGCCATCCTGCATACCCGATCGAGCCGGTTTCGCATTGATCAGTTAGTGAAAGAGCTGCTGTCTACCGTTGCCGCACCTTACAAACTGGTGAAATTCGCGGAAGAATCTTATATTTCATGCAGCATTGGCATCGTCGCCGTTTCTGCTGAAAGCATCCCCTACGCGCATACATTGCAACAGTCGCAGGTTAAGTCAATTGTAGACCGCTTGCTGAGTCAGGCGGACACCGCAATGTATGATGCAAAATCAGCAGGGCGCAATACATACAGCTTCTATGTTGAGTATATGAATAAGCAAGATCAGCTTAATCTAAAACTCAACAATGCTTTACACCGTGCACTCGACCTGGAAGAGTTTCAATTACATTATCAGCCACAATGGTGTTTAAAGAATAATCGAATTTATGGTTACGAGGCGCTCATCCGCTGGCCGTCTTCAACCGCAAGCCCATCAGAATTTATTCCAATTGCTGAAAATAATGGACTAATGGGCGCTTTGGGGCGTTGGTTGATTGAAAAATCTTTTTCAGACCATGCCAAGCTTTCAAGAGCCTACCAAAAACGTAACTGGCGTGATAAAGTGCCAAAAAACCAGCAGGTTCTGCCTCAACTTTCGATTAATATTTCTCCTATACAATTCAGAGATCACAGATTAGTCGATTTTATAGAGAAAGGTTTAATCAAACATGGCATACCGGCAAAGAGTGTAACGCTGGAAATTACAGAAAGCCTCTTGATCACCGATCACATTGAAATTGATAAGCGCCTGAATCTGCTTAAAAAACTAGGATTAAAAATTGCTCTTGATGATTTTGGCACGGGCTATTCTTCATTATCTAATCTTCACGAGTTCCCTATTGATATTATAAAAATTGACCGAAGTTTTGTGAGTAACCTTGAACAATATGAATCACAACAAATTGTTAAAGCCATTCTTCAGTTAGGCAAAGTACTAAAAAAATATGTTGTGATTGAGGGAGTCGAAACTAAAGGGCAATATGATTTCTGTCAACTCGAAAGCGAAGCCATTCTACAGGGATGGTTAATTTCTCAGGCGCTACCATTTATTGAAATTGAACGGTTCATTACCAATGAGAGGTCTACGTGGCAATTCGGAACAAAGGACGAACTCCACTTGAAATCATCGCTGAAAAAGCACCAATACACGAGACTGACACACAGCAGCCACTGATCAATCTTGTGGGTATAGGTGCTTCCGCCGGAGGGCTGGAAGCGCTACAAACCTGGTTTAATCACATGCCGGCTAATACCGGTGCATCTTT
>CACVAV010000216.1 GCA_902727945.1 uncultured Thiotrichaceae bacterium
CCATTCAAACGATGTACAAAGCCCGCCGGATCTTCTAACTGACCACCTTCAGCCAGAATCGCCTGATCCAGTAATACTTCAGCCCACTCAGCGAAGCGATCATCATCAGCTTCAGTACTCATGCGTGCTAATAACGGATGACCCGGATTGATTTCCAACGTCGGCTTAGTGGATGGCATCTCATGACCAGCCTGCTTCATCAGGTTCTGCATGTACAGCGCCATATCATGATCACTTAACACAATACAGGAAGGCGAATCAGTCAGACGATGTGAAACACGCACGTCTTCAACTTTATCTTTCAGGTTCTCTTTAATCTGCTCAATCAGGCTTTTAGAAGCCTCTTCTGCCTTCTTTTGCTCTTCCTTTTCTTCCTCAGTATCCATCGCGTCAAGGTGTAACTCACCTTTAGCAACTGATTGCAGTGACTTGCCATCAAATTCATTCAGGCTATTCGTCAACCATTCATCAACACGATCCGACAATAGAATAACTTCGATGCCTTTCTTACGGAATACTTCCAGGTGCGGGCTGTTCTTGGCCGCAGTGTGTGAGTCAGCAGAGATATAATAAATCTTCTCCTGACCTTCTTTCATACGGCTGACATAGTCTTCCAGTGATACCGTCTGGTTTTCGCTGTCATCATTGGTAGAGGCAAAACGCAGTAATTTAGCAATCTGTTCACGGTTAGAGAAATCTTCGCCCGGGCCTTCTTTCAGCACACGGCCAAACTCTTTCCAGAACGCCTGATACTTATCAGCATCATTCTTAGCCATACTTTCCAGCAGACCCAGTACTTTCTTAACAGAACCATTTTTCATCGAGTCGATGGTTTTATTACTCTGCAGGATTTCGCGCGACACATTCAATGGCAGGTCTGAAGAATCAATCACCCCACGTACAAAACGCAGGTAGCGCGGCATCAGATTCTCAGTGTCGTCCATAATGAATACACGTTGCACGTACAGCTTAATACCTTGCTTT
The DNA here is from genome assembly GCA_902727945.1 of uncultured Thiotrichaceae bacterium. Lineage (GTDB taxonomy): Bacteria > Pseudomonadota > Gammaproteobacteria > Thiotrichales > Thiotrichaceae > Thiolinea. Next base: position 985 of record CACVAV010000216.1, read on the forward strand.
TGCTGAGGCTCAAACAGATCAAACGGTGCTTTAGAGGGCAGATACAACAGCGAAGTATATTCCAGCTTACCCTCAACACGATTATGCGACCAGGTCAGTGCTTCCTGCCAATCATGCGAAATGTGCTTGTAAAACTCCTGATATTCCTCATCAGTCACTTCACTTTTTGAGCGTGTCCACAATGCATTGGCTTTATTAATAGTCTCCCACTCAACCGGCAGATCATCCGGCAATGGCTTTTCATTACCTTCTTCATCATGTTCCGGCGTAGGTTGTTTAATCATTTTCACCGGTAGCGGAATATGATCAGAATATTTAGTCACAATTGAGCGTAAACGCCAGCTATCAGCTAATTCTTTTTCTTCTTCTTTCAGGTGCAGAATGATTTCAGTACCGCGACCGTCTTTGGTCACATTTTCCAGCGTATAACCGGACTGACCATCAGATATCCACTGCACCGCCTCATCAGCAGCTGCACCAGCACGACGCGTCGTCAGCGTAACCTTGTCAGCAACAATAAACGAAGAGTAAAAACCCACGCCAAACTGACCGATCATGTGAGAATCTTTCTGTTCATCACCCGTCATCTTAGACAAAAACTCTTTGGTACCTGACTTAGCGATCGTACCAATATTGGCCACCACTTCATCACGGTTCATACCAATACCATTATCACTGATAGTCACGGTATTTGCTTCTGCATCAAATGATACTTCAACCCGCAACTCACCATCACCGCCATACAGGCTATCGTCCGCAATCGCTTCAAAACGTAATTTGTCACACGCATCCGCACCATTAGAGATCAACTCACGCAGGAAAATTTCCTTATTTGAATACAGCGAGTGGATCATTAATTGCAACAGTTGATTGACTTCAGTTTGAAACTCAAGGCTTTCTTTTTCAGCAGTAGCGCTCATTACTTGGTAATCCTCATAGACATCATGTTTAATTAAGTAGGCATTGTTCATTTTTTCATAAGCACGAGGTACTCGAAAAACTCACATGCTGCTTGTTGCGTAGTAAATGGGGTGGAGCGGATGAAATTCAAGAGTAAAAATGTGGAATAAATGCAAAATTAAGCTTTTATCGCCCCGTGTTATCGACTGTTCAATTGACAGTCATAGCTACCCTTCTATAATGAGCGGTTTACTAATATAAACATAAGGGCCGGACTTGCTGCATGACTACCGTCCAGAACCAAGAAATGTTAAAACCTGAACATACCAGAGCGCTACGCCAAAACGGTTTCCCCCCTGATATGGTATTAAAAGGCTTCGATGAGGCCACCCTACAGCGTGGTATCCACTATTTTGAAACCCGCAGGGTGATTGATCGTAGCAATGATGTTCCAGGCCTCAGCCTAGTTGAACTGGAAGCCAGCGTATTGGGTGAACAGAAATACACTGTGCGGGTTAGTATTGATCTGAGCAATTTCCAGATTCGTAGCCGTTGCAGCTGCCCGGTGCATAAACAGTGTAAACACGGTGTTGCAGCACTACTTGATTATGTAGTTGGTGATGTCAGCACAACCATCAGCAGCACACACATTGAGCGCAAAATCAAACAGCCCACGGCCATTGAATTATGGCTGGCAGAATTAAACACCCACCAGAACCCACAAACTACTCCGGAAGCGCCGCAGCCCCAGCCAACGGAGGAACAACAACCCGTCTCACGCATGGATCTGCTATTTCTATTGAGCCAGAAAGATAAAGGCAGCAATGCACTGGATGTTGAGCCAAGACGCGCCACCAAACTGAAACGTGGCGGCTATGGCCAGGGCTATCGGGTACAGCTCAGTGATTTATTACATGACTGGAAAGATCCCGGCTTTCAATGCACACCGGAAGACCGCGATATAAGTCACATGCTGATGCCTCACCGGCATAACAACCTTTATGCATCAGAAGGCAAGGCCTATTCAGTGACCGGCGGTATTGGCCGTATCGCACTCACCATGATGCTGAAAACCGGACGTGCATTCTGGAATAAAACGGATTATTCACCACTGACAGAAGGTGAGCCACGCACACTGGAGTTTGAATGGGAGAAAACGGAAGACGAACAGCGTCAGGAAATTCGTGCAGTTACTTCTACTGCCATTCAGGACTATTTCTGGATGGATCAGCTCTATTATATTGATGTGTTACGCAGTGAAATCGGTTTACTTCACCATGCGCCACTCACACCACATCAGGTGATCAACTTACTCAAAGCCCCGCCAATCCCCAAAGATAAAACCCAGGAAGTCAGCCAGAAGCTACTGGATATGTTCCCTGAAGCAGAAATCCCGTTACCGGCCAAAGAAATGAATCCGGAAGCTGTTGATATTCATGTGGGCAAGGTCATTCCTGTGCTGGAATTACGCGCAGCGCCCCGCTTAGGTAATCCTGAATTAGCAGATATTTTACCGGATCTGCACATTGCCAGCCTGAGTTTTGATTATGACGGCCATGAGATTCAACCGGATCATCAACAAGCCCTTTCACTGATTCGTAAAGACAACCTACGGTACCGCATTCACCGGCAGCCGGATCAGGAGCAACAGGCCATTGATTGTCTGGCGGCATCCGGTTTTGAAGCGCCTGAAGACAATAGTCGCTTCAAACCTTTAGAGCTGATTCTGGACGCCGACAACGCAACCTTAGTTGCATTGCGCTGGAATAATTTTCTGGATAATACCCTGCCGGCACTCGAAGCCGATGGCTGGCGGGTGACCCGTGATGACAGTTTCAGCATGGAATTCACGCTGGTCGATGAGTGGCATGGCGAGTTGGAACAACACGGACAGGAATGGTTTGATATTAGCCTCGGTTTTGTCATCGAAGGCAAGCGCATCAACCTGCTGCCCATTCTGGTTGAAATGCTCGGTCAGATGAAAGACCCGCAGGAATTACACAACCTGCTGGATGCTCAGGAATACATGCTGGTGCCGCTGGATCAAAAGCGCTGGGTCAAGCTGGAAGCCAGCCGCCTGCGTAATGTATTGAATACATTGATTGAGCTTTATGATTCACAGCCGCTGGATAACTCGGGCAAATTACGTCTGAGTAAGTTCCAGGGTATGCAACTGGCCAGCCTGTTGAATGACCCGAAATTACACTGGAAAGGTGCGGATGAATTAAAAGTTCTGAGCAATAAGCTGCTCAATTTCCAGGGTGTTAAAACCGTTGAACCACCTGAAGGTTTGAACGCTGAATTACGTCCGTATCAGCAGGATGGCCTTAGCTGGATGCAATTCCTGCGTGAATTCAGGTTCAATGGTATATTGGCTGATGACATGGGTTTGGGTAAAACCATCCAGGCCTTAGCGCACCTGTTAATCGAAAAACAGGCCGGACGCTCACAACTGCCCAGCTTAGTGATTGCCCCGACCAGTTTGATGAGTAACTGGCGGCGCGAAGCAGAAAAATTCACACCTGATCTATCTGTTCTAGTCTTGCATGGCAGCGAACGCAAACAACACTTCCCCACCATCAATAATTATGATCTGGTGCTAACCACTTACCCATTGATTCTGCGGGATGAAGAATTTTACCGTGAGTTAAAGTTTAACTACCTGATTCTTGATGAAGCACAATACATTAAAAATGCCAAGTCGAAGACCACGCAGGTTATTTATGATCTGAATACACCAAACCGCCTGTGCCTGACGGGTACGCCGATGGAGAATCATCTGGGTGAGTTATGGTCAATGTTCCATTTTCTGATGCCCGGCTTCCTTGGCCCGCAAGACCGTTTTTCCCGTTTATTCCGCACGCCGATCGAAAAAAATGGTGATCAGGAACGTCAGAAGCGTCTGCGCAACCGTATAGCACCGTTTATGCTCCGGCGTAGTAAAGAACTGGTAGCCAGCGAATTACCCCCTAAAACTGAAATTATCCGTACCGTGACACTGGAAGGTGCTCAACGTGATCTGTACGAAAGTGTACGCATGGCGATGGATAAAAAAGTGCGCGATGAAATCCGTGACAGAGGTTTCTCCCGCAGTCACATTATGATTCTTGATGCACTGCTGAAATTGCGTCAGATTTGCTGCGATCCACGCATTATGAAACTGGATCGTGCCAAGGACGTAAAAGAGTCCGCTAAGCTCAATATGCTGATGGAAATGCTGGATGAAATGCTGGATGAGGGCCGTAAGGTACTGATATTTTCACAGTTCACCACCATGCTGGCGCTGATTGAAGAAGAATGTAAATCCCGTCATTTCCGCTATAGCCTGTTGACGGGTCAGACACGAGACCGGGAAACAGCCATTAATTACTTCCAGGAAGGCGACGCGCAAATCTTTCTGATAAGCCTTAAAGCCGGTGGTACCGGCCTCAACCTGACTGCTGCAGATACGGTTATTCATTACGATCCGTGGTGGAATCCGGCAGTAGAACAACAGGCCACTGACCGCGCATACCGCATCGGACAAGATAAACCGGTGTTCGTATACAAGCTACTGACTGAAGATACTGTTGAAGAAAAGATACTGAAATTGCAGGAGAAAAAACAGATGCTGGCTGATGGCCTGTACTCTGATACACAGAAGCAACAAGCCAGCTTCAGTCAGGATGAACTGATGGA
>CACVAV010000217.1 GCA_902727945.1 uncultured Thiotrichaceae bacterium
AGCGCCAGATAGTCGCGAATCCGTTCCGGCGGTACACCAAATTTTTCTTTCACACCCTCAATATCGGAGTAAGTGTTGCTCATGGTGTTTATCAGGTGCACCTCTTCGGTGACCAGTTGTGCCATGTCTTTATCACCGGTGGAGATGATAACCTTGCCATCATACAAGGTGGCCATGGTACCGATTACATCGTCTGCTTCAACATCGGGCACAATCAACAGGGGATAACCTTGCGCACGAATAATGTCCAGTAGCGGTTCGATCTGACTGCGTAGTTCATCGGGCATGGAAGGGCGGTTGGCTTTATATTCCGGATACATATCATCACGGAAAGTTTTACCGGGGGCATCAAAAATCACCACCATGTGTTCTGGTTTGTAATCTTTACGCAGCCGGTCGAGCATATTTAACACGCCGTGCATGGCACCGGTGGGTTCGCCTTTTGAGCTGGTGAGCGGTGGCAGAGCGTGGAAAGCACGGAACAGATACGATGAACCATCGACAAGAATCAGTGGGGAAGATGAGGCAGTGGGCATGAGGCTGAACCGTATTATGCGAAAGAATTCTGATTATACGGTAGGAGCTTTTAGGTTACGAATGAAGTTGGCGGGAATCAGGATCTACCTTGAAAGAAGATCCTGATTAATTACCAGGTCATGACCAGGCCTGAAACCTGATCATTATTATCAAGGGGGTGAGTTTAATGCCCGGCAGCTTTTTCAATCTGTGGAGCTTGTTTGTCGGTAGACTGGTATTCCGTGAGAAATTTATTCGGGTCAACGTAAAACACACGTTCAAACCAGAATGGTTTTTCAGGTTCCCACTCTGCTACCTGAGGTGGTAGGGAACGGATGGAATAATACAGATTAGCAGGGCGTGTATCCGCTGTTGCCGGAACACCTACCGTACCAATTTTTTCGCCTGTTTTCAGCCATGAACCCGGAGAGACCCCAACAGTATCTAAATTAGCATAATGATGAATTCGCCATTTTGAGCCTAAGACAAAGACAGAGTTGTCACCTTTGGGGTCATTTTCACGGTATACCACCCAGCCACTGGTGGTCGCCTCGACTGGTGTACCTTTACGTGCAAAGATATTGATACCTTTTTGTGCATTTTGGCCGCCTACATACCAGAACGATGCTGGATTCCAATCGTAGGACTTGGCACCTTCAACAGGTACGTGCCTGTCTTCGGGTATCCAGTATCCCATCATGAAAATGGTAAGGGCGCCAAGAAATAGTAATGGTTTTTCCATTTTGTTGGCCCTGTATGTTTTTACTTACTTAGCTTTGATGTTATTTCGAACAAAAAGTTCAGGTGTTTAGTGGTAAATATCCCACAAACCAGAATGAAAGTTAAATTTAACAGATAATCAGTAATTTTTAAATAAAATTGCTGATTATCTTACCTGTCATTGATTGAACTCTATTCGGGTTTTTTTAGTAATTGTTGTATTTTGACAACCACATTTCGGTAGCTTTCAGGCGTGTTTTTATACCAATCAGCCAGGTATTTTTCCATCGTGTTGATACCTGTGTCTTCACCAAGATTTAAATAGTTCATAGCAGCCCAGCTTTCAGGGTTTTTTTCAAATATTTCCAGCAAGGCAGTGGCCATTTTTTCATTAAGATGCCTGTTCTGAGCATAGGGATCCCTTTCCAGCACACCTCGTTGTTGCTGGTACCATTCATTAACAGGAGATGACAGATGACGGTGCTTTTCCTGCAGCATACCGTCAACATAGCGCTGCAGGTCTGCGGAGTAAGCTTTCCAGTTTGGATAAGGCGGGGCTTCCTGCCAATGTTTAGCCATTTGTTTGAGTGTAAATAAGCTGAAAGCTTCACACAGTGATTCTTCAAACCACTGTTGCTGCGTAATATTGTTTGGCGCCAGATCATAATTGGAGAGCAGGTGGCACACTTCGTGAGAATATTGGTATGACAGTTGTGACCAGTAACGGCCTTTCACATCCAGCAGGACAATATATTCACCATTTTGTCCACGCTTATATAGAGAAATAGGGCCTTTGGGGGCGTTTCTCACAATAATATTGTCCAGCGTCCGGCCCCCGATATAAGGGGAGATAACGGTTCCGACGGAGTTCAGTACTGCCTGAACATCCTTAGGATTGGCGCCACCCCATTCTGACTCTACAGAAACGTTGAATGAGGGTGCAAATGTTATGCCTGATAAAGGCAGTAATAATAGAGCAAAAAATAGACTGAATCTCAAAGTATATGGCTTAAACATGGTTTTCATCACACTTAGAATTTTAGCTATTGATAACAGGAAGCTGAGGCATGCTAAAGCAAGGGAAAGACTGAACAGCTAAAATAGCGGAGCATCGGTATTATAAGTATTTTATTGGCTATCAATTTAATAGTTTAGCGATCAGTGGCATTTAGCGTTACTCTTAGACCTTAAGAATTAGCTGTAGGTTAAATATTCGTCAAAAATAATCAAATAAACTATAGTATCTGGAGTTGTTCTGATTATTTTGATGATCTGAGGGTAAAATCGGCCAAAACTGTGGGGGCGCTTCTTTTCAGCTATACTCATTAGCTGGTAAGCAGTCGAGGGTAGCCGGGTAAAAATTATGAAAAATTTAGATTTTGTAGAAGCTCGTCACTTGATATCCCGTACTGGTTTTGGTGCAGAATGGGATGAAATCAAGCGATTAGAGAATATGCCAAGGGATAGGGCGATTGATTTTCTGATGAATCGACGTGATACAACCCTGCCCGCTGTTCCGGATTTCTCACGCTGGAAGAAGATGAGTGCGCTAAACAAAGATATGCGCAGAAGAAGAATGGTGATGAGAATTGCTAAGGGTGAAGGCGTGAAGCTGCAAAATTGGTGGCTAAAGCATATGCTGGAAACACAAAGCCCGTTTCTGGAACGCATGACATTGTTTTGGCATAATTATTTCCCCTCCTCGATTAAAAAAACCAAACTTCCTTCACTGCTCATCAATCAGAACCGCTTGTTACGCAAACATGCGTTGGGTAATTTTAGCCTGATGTTGCACAGCGTTGCCAAAGATCCGGCTATGTTGCTCTATCTGGATGGTTATAAGAATACTAAAGACGCGGTGAATGAGAATTTTGCCCGTGAGTTGCTTGAGCTATTCACTTTGGGACGGCGGTATTTTTCTGAGCGCGATGTACAGGAAGCGGCACGAGCGTTCACGGGGTGGGGAATTCATCCGCACAGTGGTCAGTTTTTCTTTGACCGGAAGGTACATGATACTGGTGTTAAAACCTTTATGGGTAAGCGGGGCAACTTTAACGGTCATCAGATTATTAATATTCTGCTGAAACATCCCAGAACGGCTGAAACAGTGGCCGAGAAGCTTTGGAGTGAGTTTATTAACAGCTCCCGGCCACACCCGTCGGTTGTAAAACATTGGGCGCACATCCTGCGCTCATCAAATTATAATATTGCTATTTTAATGAAAGCCATTCTGAAAAGTCCTCACTTCTGGCATCATCAAAATCGGGGTAACCTGGTTAAGTCACCGGTAGAGCTGGCGGTGGGTACGCTGCGCAGCCTGCCGTACACCTTGCCTCGTGATAATCTTGCGCACACATTAGTCAATCTGGGGCAGGGTTTGTTTGAACCACAGACAGTTAAAGGCTGGGAAGGAGGAAATGAATGGATCAGTACACAGTTCCTCATGCGGCGTATCTCATTGCTGACTAACCTTACACGCGGCAATCTGAACACAGTTCGCCGCAAGAGTGGTATTGAACTAAAGTTACCCGATGTCAGCGAAGCGGAGTTACAGAATTGGCTTTTGGCTGTTAAGCCGGTTAAACCTGCATCTGCGCCCATTGCGGATGGCAAGCAACGTTTTGTCAGATTTCTGGTGTTGGATCCGGCTTACCAGGTTACATAGGGAATATTAGTCATGATGAATCGAAGAGATTTTATGCACCTTACCGGTGCAGCAGCGGTGGCGGGTGCGTTTCCTGATATTGCAATGGCGGCAGCTCAGGCACACCGGCCACGTATTCTTGTACTGGTTGAGCTTAAAGGCGGAAATGATGGTTTTAATACTCTGATTCCTTATGAAGACGCTAATTACTATAAACACCGTCCTAAAATCGGTATCAGAAAGCAACACTTAATTCCGTTGCAGAATGGTATGGGCATGAATACGGCATTAAAGTCCTTGAAACCCTTCTGGGATCGTGGCCAGATGGCCTGGATTCAGGGCGTGGGTTACCCACAAGGCGTATTATCGCATTTCCATTCGATGGATATTTGGGAAACAGCAGCTATGCGAGGCGACTCCACCACGGGTTGGCTGGCGCGCGTGTTACCCCGTTTTAAAAAAGGTCTGCACGGCATCGCCATTAGCGCGGATCAAAATGCTTTAGGCCCCCTGGCCGGTAGCCAACTAAATTCAATCTGTATGCAAAGTCCGCGCAGTTTTCTGTCCCACGCTCGTTTTATTCAGGAAGTACCACTGAATCATCAGACAGCAGCATTAGCTCACGTCACTAAGACTCAGCACCAGTTGGTCGATGTCGGCAAGCAGATCGTGGAGTCCTTGCAGAACCCTAAAGGCCGTGTTCAGCAACGTCTTTCTAAAGGCGGGTTGGGCCATGGCCTGAAGTCAGTGGCGGAAATGATTGTCAGTGGCCTTGATGCGCCGGTTTATAAAGTGACTCAGGATGGTTTTGATACTCACGTCGGCCAGAAAGGCCCTCAGGAAAATGCTTTGTATCAACTCGGGCATGGTTTGGCTTCTTTTGCTGAAACGATGAAACAGGCGGGCATGTGGGACAAGGTGTTGGTGATGACCTATTCCGAGTTTGGCCGCCGGATAGTTGAGAATAAAGGTATGGGAACCGATCATGGAACAGCATCAGCCCAGTTGGTGATGGGCGGGCGTGTCAATCGTGGCATCTTCGGGAATCATCCGAATCTGGGTCGGCTTGACCAGAATGACAATGTTGCACATACCACCGACTTTCGACAGATGTACGCTACTGTGGCCCAGCGCTGGTGGGGGCAGCCTAACCCCTGGAAGGGCCATAGGATTCTGCCTTTCGTTTAATACCTCTTTTTGCTACTCCCTTTATTGCAAATAGGGACAGCCAGTCCAGGCATTATTCCGTTTCAGCAATAGGTGCCGGGGCAGCTGGCAGATACTGTGTTTGTGCTGCGAAAACTGCTTCCAGTTCAGTCGGGAATGTTGTCATCGCACTCTCGATAAACCTGTGCGCTCCCTGATCACTTTTCACGACCAGTGTGTGCGTTGGCGAACCCACCAAGGGCATCTCACGCTTTTTCGCTCTCAGGCGCGTGTAATCAACTTCATTCAGGTTTTCTGTCAGGGCTTTGAATTGTTGCGCGGTGATCGTTCCGGCTTTCTCATTCAACAGTTTGTTATAGCCGTCTTTAATCTCAAGGCGTGTACTCAGGTCTTTGTTGATAGTGAGCGTCTGATCCCGGCGTAGTGTTGCTGACACTGGTGGACTGCTTTTAATAAAAATAACAGATTCAATAGCCCTTTGATCTGTTTTACCGCCAGTGGTGGCCGCACATG
>CACVAV010000218.1 GCA_902727945.1 uncultured Thiotrichaceae bacterium
TCAGCTGCCGTTTTAACCGGCTCATCTTGTATATTGTTTTGTTCTGGCGAGGTCATTTCAGGTCTCCAAAAATCGGTTTCACACCTGTTCGGAGAACAGGTAGTTAAATCGCCCCACAGAGATAAGGTTTAAATCAGGTAATTCAAGGGAAGAAGGTGAAAAATGTGGAAGATTAACGCTACGACCCACTACGTGCAGCAGTAATCCGCTACATGAATTTTTAAATAACATTGGCTTTCTTCAGTTTCAGACACTTTTTTAATCACGCTAATACTGCTATGATTTGTATACCCTATGCGAGGGATCTAAGTGATAAAAAAAATCAGGCAAACCGCCAAAATAATGGTTTGCTGAAAGGATAATGCTTATGCGAATCAGAGTGTGGCTGGCCTTTTTCGGGCTATTTCTATTATTTTTTGGTGGACGTGCGCATGCTGCGATAGCCTGTCATGTCGATTACACCATCAGCAGTCAGTGGAATACCGGCTTTACCGGCCAGGTACTGATCCAGAACCAAGGTGATGCGTTATCCGGCTGGCAGGTCACCTGGGATATGCCGGATCAGCAAAGAATCACCAATCTCTGGCGGGGTTCCTTCTCACAGACCGGCGATGCGATAACAGTCAACAGCCAAAGCTGGAATGGTAGCGTCAATAGCAATGCTGCGTTCAATTTCGGTTTTAACGCCAGCTATTCCGGCGCAAACAATATCCCAACCAATATCAAAGTCAACGGCGTGCTGTGTGCCGGGCAAAGTGTACCAGACGATACACCCCCTGAAATAAGCTGTAATGTGGAGTATCACATCCGTAATCAATGGAATACCGGTTTCACCACCGATGTTACGGTGAATAATACCGGTGATGATCTGAGCGGCTGGGAAGTCACCTGGAATATGCCGAATAGTCAGACGATCAGCCACCTGTGGAATGGCTCCTATACCCAATCCGGTTCACAAATTAAGGTGACCAATGTTGGCTGGAACCGTGATATTGCCAACGGTAAGCAGATTGTATTTGGTTTTAATGCCAGTCACACCGGCATCAACCCCGCCCCGATTGATTTAGCCCTGAACGGGGTACGCTGTGACGGACAAGCTGATGAAATCATCCTCCCGCCCAATGCACCCGACACATTGATCCTGAACCTCATTGACAATATGTCAGCACAACTGAACTGGCAGGATGAAAGTGATAATGAAACCGGCTTTATTATCCAGCGTCGTATAGATGCCGGGCAATGGCAGAATCTGGCGACAGTCGATTCAGATGTCACCACCTATGCTGATGACACTCTGCAAATTGGCATACAATATGACTATCAGGTGCAGGCCAGCAATAGCACCGGAGATTCCGCCTTCAGTAATATCGTCAGCGGCAAGCGTCAGGACAGACTGGATATCCGGCCCCCAATGCTGGCCAATAATTGCGCGAGCTGTCATGGCACCGACGGCAAAGCTTCCGGTGTTGGCATCCCGGTAATCAGCGGTCTGGATCGCGATTATTTCATTCGCACGATGGAGGCTTATAAAACCGGCGAACGTGCCGGTAGCGGCGCGATGACCCGCGTGGCTAAAGGTTATACTTCTGAGCATATAGAGTTACTGGCTGATTATTTCTCTGCTCTGCCCTTTGTTGCTGCGGAACAGGAAGTCGATCTGACGCTGGCCCGGCGTGGACGCGATATTCACCAGAATCGCTGTATTTTCTGTCACAGCAGTCAGGGTGAAGATGATTCTCTCACCGGCACTCGCTTAGCCGGACAGGCGCTGACTTATCTGTATGCCACGCTGGAAGATTACAGTGCCGGACACAGCAGCAATATTCCAAATGGCATGGCGGCCCAGCTCTCTGGTACTAAAATGACTTTTGGTGCTGATGCACTGGAAGCCTTAGCACATTATTACGCTGCCTCACCGGATGTGAATGATCTGGGATCAGACGATGATGGTTCCGGTGACAACGGTACCGACGGTAATGATGACTCCGGTGATTCGGGTGGCGATGGCAGCGGTAATGATGGTTCCGGTGACGACTCAGATGATTCCGGAAATGGTGACGACTCCGGCGATTCGGGTGGCGATGGCAGCGGCGACGGAGATAACGGCGGGGACGATTCAGACTCTGGTGGTGATAACACCGCTACTGCACCAACTGCTCCGGCAAATCCGGTCACCACAGTGATTGAAAATGCCAGCGTGCAAATTAGCTGGGTGGATAACAGCGACAATGAAACGGGTTTCCGTCTCCAACGTAAGTTAGTAGCTGACAGCGACTGGAGTGACCTGGTGGAAATACCTGCCGGTAGCGACAGTTATCTGGATAACAGCGTACAGGCAGACAATGACTATGCTTATCGTCTCGTGGCATTTAATGATGCCGGGGACAGTGAGGAAGCAACAGTTCTTGCCAGCTTGCTCAGTTCACGGCACTACGGTGCGCTGTTATACCAGCAGCAAGGTTGCGCCAGCTGTCATGGCAGTGACGGCTCCGGTGGCTTTATCAATGTACCACTGAATCAATACACCGCTGACCAGGTATCCAGCCTGATTCACAGCACGGAAACCACCATGCCACCGGCCAATCCGGCGGCCTGTAACGGTAACTGTGCCGGGAGTATTGCTGAGTATATTCTGGCAACATTTGCCGGTAGTGGTGAGGACAACGGTAATCTGGCTTGTGCCAGCGAACCGCCGCCTGCGGAACGGGGTTTACGTCTGCTGACCCGCCAGGAATACCAGCATACGGTCAATGACTTGCTGGGTTTATCGGTCAACATTATTCATGAATTACCGGAAGAAAACCGGGTTGAAGGCTTCGATAATAACAGTGCCAACAACCTGATCACCAGCCTGCGCCTGGAAGGTTTCCTTAATCAGGCCGACAATCTGGCAGCACAAGCGGTAAGCCAGAACTGGAGCGGCATTGTGAGCTGTAATACAGAGGATGAAACCTGCGCCCGTCAGTTCATCACTGAGTTTGGTCAGCGTGCCTACCGTCGTCCACTACAACCGGCAGAAGTGGATGCTTTGTATAGCCGTTTTACAGCGACCGGTTTTGCTGAAGGCGTTGAGAATACCGTCATGGCAATGCTGGTATCACCGTACTTCCTGTACCGCTCTGAACTCGGCGAATTACAGGCGGATAGCACCTACCAGCTGACACAGTATGAAATTGCCACGGCACTGGCTTATTTGTTCACCGGCTCCATGCCGGATGCTACCTTACTACAAGCAGCAGATAATGGTGCATTACAAACTCCGGCACAGCGTATTGCTCAGGCATCACGTTTGCTGAATGATCCGCGTAGTCGTAACCAGATTGGTAACTTTGTCGGTCAGTGGCTATTGGGTGCCAGCCCTTATGCGCTACCGGACAAGGATCTGAATGTCTATCCGGGTTATACCGACGAAGTGCGCGAGGCGCTGTCACAGGAGCTGATCAGCTTCTTTAACCACGTGACTTTTGATTCCACGCAGACCTTCCGTGAGTTGTTCACGGCCAATTATGTCATCGCTAATAAGAAACTGACCGCTTTCTACAATCTGTCTGATCCGGTCGGTAACGGCTATGAAATCATACCAGTCAATGATGGCACCCGTACCGGCCTGCTGACGCTGGGTGCGGTACTGGCCCAATACGCCAACAGTGCGGAATCACACCCGTTTAAACGTGGCGCGTTTTTCTTTGAGCGGGTGCTGTGTCATGAACTGCCCGCGCCGGAAAATGCGGGGATTGTGCAACCACCAACGCCTGACCCGGATTTAACCACCCGCGAACGCTTCACCTTCCACAGTGAATCGGATACCGATTGCTTCAGCTGTCACCAGTATCTGGATGGCCCCGGTTTCAGTTTTGAAAGCTATGACGGTGCCGGTCAGTTCCGCCAGTATGAAAACGGTAATCTGGTGGATACCAGCGGCATTCTGCGCGGTCTGGAGACCTTCACACCGGATGAGCAGGTACAGTTCACTGATCTGCTGCAAATCAGTCAATTGGTTTCGGAAAGCAATACCGCCGCACAATGTCTGGCCAAACAATATTACCGCTACTCGACGGGGCGGCTGGAAACCAGTGCTGATCAATGTGCATTGGACAGCTTTATCACTGACTATGCAGACAATGATTACAACCTGCAAACCATGTTACTGGGTATTGTCAACTCACCGGCGTTTACTCTGCGCCGTGCCGGTCAATAAGGGAGGATAAGAATGATGAAAATTTCACAACAACGCCGTCACTTCCTGAAACTGCTCGGGGCTACTGGTTTAAGTGCTGCCACGCTGCCACTGGCGCGGATAGCAATGGCAGAAGACAATCATCCACGCCGGGCGATCTTTGTGTTTATGCCGGATGGTATGGTGCCGGATAAATGGCATGCTCAGGGTACTGGTAGCAGTTTCACCTTACCGGAGATGACCCAGCCACTGGAGCGGGTACGTCAGCATTGTGTATTTCTCAATGGTATCGACATGGACGGCCCCGGTAGTACCCATGAAGGTGGTTGTGCCAAGCTATTGACTGGCGGCCCCGGTCGTTCTAGTGACGGGTTAGTGTCGCTGGATTATTACCTGGGTCAGCAATTTAAAAACTCGGTGATTCAGCCGCACCTGAATCTGAATGTTGTGCCCATTTATCATGATAAGCACATCAGCTTTGATCTGAATGGCGTGCCGGTCGCGGCGGAAAAAAATCCACTGGCTGCATTTGAGTCACTGTTTGGTGCTGATGCCGGTGACAACTATGTCAATCAGCGGCGCTTAAGTGTGCTGGATAATTCACTGGCCGAATTGAATGCCATTCGTACGCAATTGGGCAATGTGGAAAAAACCAAGCTGGACACTCATCTGGATTCACTACGCGAGCTGGAACAGAAACTGGCTTCTGATGATGTCGTTGCATGTCCGGCATGGAATTTTAATCCGACCGGTTTTGAAGTGACCCGTACGGGTTTATGGGATAACCCGGAATACCTCGATCCACAGCGTATGGAACTGATCGGTGATCTGCACCGTGATGTGGCCGTGCACGCGCTAGCCTGTGATTTGACCCGGGTGGTCACGCTGAAATGGAATAACTCGGTGAATAACAACACCATGCACGTCGCCAACACCAGCAAAAGCTGTCATCAGGCTTCTCATGAAGGTGGTGCTGATTTTGTGCGCATTAAAGCCTGGTATACCGAACAACTGGCCAAACTAATTGAACAACTCGCCGGAATTCCGGAAGGCAGTGGCAGTTTGCTGGATAATACACTGATTTTTGTTGGCAGCGACCTGGCTAATGGTAGCTGGCACAATCATTACGACATGCCTTTTATCCTTGCCGGTGGCAGTGCCGGTGGTATTCAGGGCGGGCGCAGTCTGGCTTACAGCAATATCCCGCATAACCGGGTGCTGGTCTCCATCGCTCAATTCATGGGCATTAATATTAACAGCTTCGGTACCGAAGACAGCTCACCCGGCCCGTTATCCGGCCTGATCGTATAAGCACGCGGAGAAAACAAACATGG
>CACVAV010000219.1 GCA_902727945.1 uncultured Thiotrichaceae bacterium
AGGGTGATTGTAGTGATCGATTTTTAACCAATGGCGATATTGATGCGATGCGTACTGCCGCTAACAAAGCATTCGGTGTGCATATTCCATTGATTGAGCCGTGTGAACACTAGGCTCCGGTTGTTAGAACAGCTTACGCTAGTTTTTCGTTAACACTATCAATTTTATCCTGCATTGATTGCTCACGGTCGGTGCGGGTACCGAGCTTCATGTGGCTGGTGATACGCACAGCTCCCATATCATGCAGGTCAGTATGGCAGCGCTTTACCGCAGCCATGACTTCATCCCATTCACCTTCCACATTGGTGCCAAAAGTGTGCAGATTGTGGTTGAGTCCGGCTTCCTGAAAAATCTTCTGGCAGTGGGCGACATAAGGTGAGACAGAAACGCCAAGCCCGCCGGGGGAGACCATAATATCCATAATAACGTGCATAGCTTGCCTCATTGTTGGTGGTAGTTTGACCAGGTTTAACGGCTGGTTTTTTCAACTTTCTTCCAGTCACTTAAGGGAAAAGGTTTATCTTCGGTATTATAAGTGAGGAAACGCAGGGTATCATAGACATAAAGTGATAACTCACTGCTGAATTGGCGCAAACGCTCATTAATAGTGCCGGTCAGCAGGTTCAGAATCACTTGTATTATGATAATAATCGTCAGAATGATTTCTGCAATACTGTAGGCGATCGCAAATAACACCATGTAAAAAATGCGCAGCCATTTTGAAGGCTGGCGTAGCTGTTGCATTGTTTCCTTTGAGGGTGACATCTTTTCCATCATAAATTCCTGTTGTGATTGATTACCCCTACTGTGAAAGTCGCAAACTTCATGATTGGGGTGTAGTTGCTACATGGCTATTATCAAATATAAGGGGGCGTGGGTGCCCTTTCAAGTAGCTTGCTCCCGGCTTTGTGGTTGATGCACCTTCAGGTTAAAGTAGTGGTATGGAATCACAACCTTATTACATCGGTGCACCATTATGGGCACTCAAAGAATGGAAAGGCCAGTTCTTTACCAAAACGGCCAAACCCGCAGAATTTCTGCAGCAATACGCGCAGTTCTTTAATGCGGTGGAAGGGAATACGACATTTTATTCTGTGCCCTCGGAAAAAATGGTAGCGCGTTGGCTGGAATCAACACCGGACACTTTTCGTTTCAGTTTTAAATTTCCCCGCACCATCAGCCATTATCAAAAGCTACAGCACTGTGATGCTGAGGTAACTGAGTTTCTGAAGCGTTTAGCGCCTCTGGGTGAGCGGCTGAATAACTTTATGATCCAGCTGCCTGGTTCATTCTCCCCAGCCATGCTGGGCGTGCTGGAGCAGTTTTTGAGGAAGTTGCCGAAAGAGTATGGCTATTCCGTTGAAGTACGCCATGCTGATTTTTTCACACAGCCCAGTGTACGTGAGCAGTATAATACGCTGCTTCGTGAACTGGGGGCAGATAGGGTTATTTTTGAAAGCCGTCCGGTACATGCTGCACCGGCATTGGATCAGCCAACACGGGAGGCACATGAGCGCAAGCCACGCTTGCCGGTACAATTAGATACTACTGCCGGTGCACCGATATTGCGCTACATCGGTCATCCGGTGGCGGAAGAAAACGCAAAGTGGCTGGAACCCTGGGCGGCACAAACGGTACGCTGGATTGAAGCAGGTTTAACACCCCGGATTTTTTTACATACACCCGATAATCAACAGGTTCCTGCGCTGGCGAGGACATTTAATACCTATGTTCAGGCGCGATTAGGCGGTGTTGCAGACCTGCCGTCTTTCCCTTGTGAGTCAAAAAGTGGTTTATTGTTATAAAATAGTGTATTAAGTATTGCCTGTAGGGTGCTGATTTGCTAGTCTTACGCGCCTTTGTATTTTGAATCGCAGTTTTGGAGAGTTCCGATGGCTCGTGTATGCCAGGTAACAGGTAAGCGCCCGATGACAGGTAACAATGTATCGCATGCGCACAATAAAACAAGACGCCGTTTTCTGCCTAATCTACATTCTCACCGTTTTTGGGTTGAGAGCGAAGAGCGCTTCGTGAAACTGCGTGTTTCTGCGAATGGCATGCGTACTATCGACAAGAAAGGTATTGATACCGTACTTGCTGATATACGTGCGCGTGGCGAAAAAGTATAAACCGGAGTAGAGAATAATGGCTAAGAAAGGCGGACGTGAAAAAATTAAGCTGGTTTCTACTGCTGAAACGGGTTTTTATTACACTACCACTAAGAACAAACGTACAACTCCTGATAAGTTGGAGTTCAAAAAGTTTGATCCGGTAGTACGTAAGCATGTGGTCTTCAAGGAAGCGAAGATTAAATAAGCTTTCTGATTAACAGATATTATCTGTTAATCACTAAAAGCCCGCATTCGTGCGGGCTTTTTGCGTGGTACATCTAATTGCAGATGATGTATTTGTGTACTTAACGCTGACATGGTGTATGGTGGCGATTGCACAGTGGGGTGTTGTTCAAAACCTCTGTTGAACGCATGTGAAAAGTTATCACATGCTGCTTATTACCAATCTCTCGGGAATTCGTATGGAAAGTATATTGTCGTGGGTTCTTATTGGTGCCGGTTTTATTCTGGTGCTACTCCCCTTCCTGCTGGGGCTGATGATCCCTTCACATCAGCAGGCTACCAGAGTTGAATTAATCAGAGCTCCACTGGATACCGTGTGGGAAGCTATCAGTGAGTTGTCGCGCCAAACGGAATGGCGGACTGATCTGAAGAGTGTCCAGCTAAAAGATGATGATGACGGCATGCGTTGGATTGAAATCCCTGCGCGTGGCGGAAAAGTTACGTTACGCAAGGTGAAAGAAGTTGAGAAAAAGGAATTGTTGTTGCAAATGGAGCGAGGCTCTACTGTGCAGGGAACAAGACTGGCCATCCTTAGCGCTGTACCGGGCGGGACACGCATCACCTTTACAGAGACATCAGAATTAAAAAATCCGGTTAAACGTTTATTTGCGCAACTGGGGGGTAAATTAGATCGTCGTTTGAATCAATACATCGCTCAGCTTAAACAGGCGCATAGCAACGATTAGGTCAGCGCTGCAAGATACGTTTATGATTCACAGTTAAGTGTCACCGGAACCAGGTTTGTTTCGTCGAAATCAGCTGTGTGAGCCAGTTGGTGGAAATTTTTATTCAGCACCGGATGTGTTTGTTCGGGGGCGATTTCCGCCAGTGGCAGCAGCACGAATGAATACTTCAGAATATCGCTGTGGGGCAGGTTTTCTTCCGGCCCCATGATCACTCTGCCATACAGCAATAAGTCAATATCCAGGGTGCGGGAAGAAAATTTATCCCCGCTGCGTACGCGCCCGTGCAACGCTTCCAGATGACGCAAATAATCGCGCAATTCAGCAATACTCATGTCTGTTTCAAAGCCCACTACTGAATTCAGAAACGCAGCACCTTCAAAGCCTTCTGCAGGTGTTTGGTAAACATCAGAGCTGATTACCCGTTTAAAACGTGCCCTCAGGTAGCGTGTGCAGGAACAGATATTGGCCTCGGCACGAATATTACTCCCCAAGCTGACATACACCTGCGCCATTAACGCTCCCCGCGTTCGATCCTGACACCTACTTCGCTGGAACTTTTGACTGCGCCCGGCTTGCCCAGTGTCAGGCGTAACCAAGACACTTTCATGTCACGCATTAACATCGCAGCAATTTCCTCAGCCAGGCGTTCTACTAAATCGAAGTGCTGTGACTGCACCAGTTCAGTGACTTTCTGTGCTGTTTCCTTGTAGTTCAGCGCATCTGCAATGTCATCACTGGCTGCCGGAACGGTGTTGTCCCAGGCCATTTCCAGGTCAATACGAATTTTCTGTTTAATCGCTTTTTCCCAGGCATAGATGCCAATGTTTGCATCAATTTTCAGGTCGCGGATATAAACGATGTCCATAAATAGCCTATTTTTGTGTCGGAGTATTAAAGTATAGCCTGCCGGTTCTGTGCGGTAGATTAGCAGCACTATGTTCAGTGGAATCAACTCACCGCTATTGATGGCTGCCAGTGTGCTAAGATAATGATAAATTCAGCCCCTTCTTCCGTATCACCCAGTTTGATTTCACCCTGATGGGCTTTCAGCAATGAAGAAATAATTTCTAACCCCAAACCTGTGCCGCCCGTATTGCGCCGGGTGGTAAAAAAGGGTGTGAAAATCTTATCGCGGTTGGCTTTGGAAATACCTTTACCATTATCATGCAAGGTGAGTTGAAACAGGTTTTCATCACTGTCGGCGCTGATGTTCAGCGTATCTGCACCGTGTTGCAGGCTGTTTTCCATTAAATTGTTTAACACCGTTTCGAGTGCGTCGGGGGCGATGGCCAGCGATATATCCGGAAGGGTGTCATACCTGACGCTTAGCCCGCGATCCTTGTAACGTGAACGCATACTGTCCAGTTGTTTTGCCAGTGAGCTGCGTTGATTGCTGGGTTCCAGTGCATCGGCGCGTGCCAGTTCTAATAAGCGCGAGACCAGTTTTTTCAAACGCTGGGTATCATCCAGTAAGTTACCCATGAAATGATGACGCTTTTCTGCTGGCATGGTGTCGATATGTTCCTGCAATAATTCCAAGGCACCCTGCATTGAGGTCAGCGGTGTTTTGAATTCATGCGAGACATGGGTAGCGAAACGATTGATGTAATCAGCACGTTCGGTCAGCGTGCGCGACATGCTGGAAAAGCTTTCTGATAGCTGGGCGACCTCGTGTGAAACGGGGTGTTTAATCGGTTCTATCTGGGTTTGTTCACCTCGGGTAACGCGCTGAATTTGTTCAATCAGCTCGCGGATCGGGCGGGAAATACTGGAAGATACAAACAGCACTAATAAGATGGCGACCAGCAATAAGGTAATGGTGGCTACATAGATTTTGTTCTGCACCAGATACAGGTGTTTAATAATATTTTTTGGTGTGCGTGATAAATAAATCACTGCGATCAGCCGGTTGCCTTCAATCACCGGAAAGGCGCTGAACACGCGGATATTGGTGCCACGGCTGATGGAGTAAAGTGGTGGGGGCGGTTCATCGGAGATCCGTTGACGGATAGTGCTGGCGTACTGGCCGCTTAAAGCCTGCCTGACTTCTTCTACGTGTGCCAGCGATAAACCGGTTTCTTCCTGTCCGGCGACAACCACACCGTTCATATCCAGAATACGTATACCCGCCAGCATCACAGTTTGTGTATCGCGCATCACAGCTGTCATTTCAAAGGCAATGCGCCTACTAAACGGATCAATATTATTGCTGGTCATCCTTGGGGCAGCACGGGGTGATTGAATTTGATTAACCAGATCTAACCTTGGCGTGATAGGTGTATAACGTGAGTCAGCTTGCTCTTTATTCACATAACTGCGGCGTGAATTGGGCAGCAGCGGTGAGTCATGAATAATATAGCCGAAGTTATTAATGTCAGGGTGGATGCGCCGCGCATACTGACGGTAGGTGGCGGATAGTACGGCTGACTGTGAAAT
>CACVAV010000220.1:0-2673 GCA_902727945.1 uncultured Thiotrichaceae bacterium
GGGCACATCAGCCGAGGATTAACACCACAGTCATTTCTGGCCATTCCTGGCGAGTTAAAGCTGTTGGGCACAGCCCTGATAGCGCAATTTCAAATAATCCAGCCAGAAAAAAACCTACTCCCACCCCCTACTGCTGCTGCACACCAGAGAACCAGAAGAAAAAGAATGGCAACACTGTTAGGTTTAACAACACTGACCGGCGCTTTGTTGGCAGGAGGTCATAATTTTTATGTACGCCAAAGCCCGAAAGAACCGGCATCGCTTGTACAACTTTCCTTACCAATACAAGCTAAGACCACTGCCGTTTTGTTAGATAATCCCCGGCTAAACAGTTTGACACCCAGAAATTCCAGCTTAGATTACCTGGACGAACCCAACCAACAGCAACTAAATAACAACAAAGTACCAGCAGAGAAAAAATTAGCGCTTCATAATACATCTAAATCGCTCAGACAGCCTCACATAGTGCAACCAGTGATTGCACCCAAATTAGATAAAATCATTACTCAATCAAAAACCAAATCAAATAACCTGAAAAAAATGAAATCCAACACGCTTGAAAAAACTAACAAAGCCAAAGAGAAAAAAATTGTTGTAGCGAGCGGGCCTAAAAAATTCCAGTTTGCAAAAGCACCGACAGGAATGGAATTACCCGATAGTTTCTGTAATTTAGGCAATATCGGGAGCTGTAAACCTGAAACAGCTAAAATAAAAGCTACTGAGCAGTTATTACCTGCATCTACCCACACCCTGGCTGAAAGTCTGGAGGTAAAACCTGTAAACAAAGAAGTTCAACTTTTAATGTTGCCAGTAGAAACTAATGGAAAAATAACCACCCCAAGGCTGACCGCCAATGGGTTAAACAGCGAACAACTGAAAAATAAAGCATACGCAGCATTAAGCTCAGGTGCTTTAGGCGAAAAACCGGGGAGTGGTTGCATTTTTTACATTAGGTTACTCAAACGAATTGATCCCCAAAATCCACACATTCGCCGCCTTGCTCGTGGGGTCACTTCCGCCTATCACACTCAAGCACGCCAAAAAATGAAACAGCAGCAGAAACGTGAGAGTAAACGTTTACTTTGGATAGCTGAAAGAGTCATAAAAGAATTTAATTTGACACAAATGAACCAAACACACGATATGTTAAAAAAACGTCACTCAGAATAAACTGCATGGCAAAGGCAGATCAGATGCTGGTACTGAAAATAGAACGTCAGGATGCGAGCAATCATAAAAACAGCACACACCTGATAAGCTGAGTAAACCGAAGTTAATGGCGGGCAACCACTCTTTACCTCATGGGAATCAATGGAGAGAGATATGCAAACCGTTTTGGCATTTTTGAAGGGCTTATCCATTACTCCAAAACAACTTCGCAGACAATCAAACCAAATTTAGCTCTGTTTCCCCCGATAGGCTTCTGAATTTCCCTTTGTTATATACTACTATTGGCAGTACTCAGTGCTACATCAGATTGGAAGTGTCACTTTGCTACCTACAACGTTTTCTGAAAAGCTTAACCATGCCATCGTAACTGAGCACCTTTGATTGAGCCGCCACTGTTACACATATCAAATTTTACCAGTTGAAATCATACTGCTTTAAATTCTGCTCAACAATGTGTAACCTGATTGTGTCACGAGAATCATTAATGCAGCAAATTTCACGTTGAAAACGTTACACCAGACCACCAAAAACCCGATCATGATTCATGGCAGGACTTTTCCGGCTTCATGCTCAGACGGAGGGGCGTATATGTTCTATGGATAGAGTCATACCAAAAAAAGTGACAAAATCAGGCCGGTTAAACGACCGTTATATACTAAAAGAATGCCTGTTTTCAAATGAGCTGGGGCAGCTAAACTATGCTCGTGATACCCGCCACAGCGCCGGAATGGCTCCAGGTGCTGATGTCCTGATACACTTGTTTCCCGACCAGGCCGTTAGTTCTTCCCAACTAGTTGATGACTTTAATCGCCTCCAGAGAACTATCAAGGCATCATCTTACCCGGTTTTACCGGTATTGGATTATGGCTGGGTAGGTAACAGTGCTTATTTCGTTATGGTGGCTCCCGGATCATGGGCTGCTAAAGTACTACCCAATTTACAAGGTAAACCTAGCATCATTCACTGTGATGCTATTAAACTCACCAGCAAATTACTAAAAGAGCAGTTAGTTAGCAGAGGGCTAGTCCCACAGGCATTTCTGGTTACTCCGGGCGGATTAAAGGTATTGGGGACAGTGTTAACTGAACAATTCCAGAAAAACCAGCTGGAAATGACTTTACTACCATCAAACTATGGCCATAAAAAGGATCACAAGGTCATATCAATGGCACTCAGCTTCAGTGTGCTAGCCGGAATCGCGCTAACAGGTAGCAACTACTTTTACCAGCGGCCTGAACTTACCAAAGAATCCGTCATTAATGCGAAAGAGACACATTCCAGGCTAACACCGGCAACTCTTGCTAGTAACCCTGTGACAACCAGTCCTGCCATTGAAATACTCACAGCAGGCATTCAGGAACAAGAACCAACAACAGAACCCGAGGAAGTATTAACTCAAGCAACTACTATTGTCTTGATGGAAGACCTACCCCATTCATTCCCTGCTACCGAATTTCCTGACAAAGACCTGCAAGCTAAAAACAAGCATCACACTGCCAATGG
>CACVAV010000220.1:2773-5460 GCA_902727945.1 uncultured Thiotrichaceae bacterium
AACCCGAGGAAGTATTAACTCAAGCAACTACTATTGTCTTGATGGAAGACCTACCCCATTCATTCCCTGCTACCGAATTTCCTGACAAAGACCTGCAAGCTAAAAACAAGCATCACACTGCCAATGGTCTCAACCATAAGCAATTAATCGAAAGAGCTTACACGGCGATCAGAGAAGGAAACCTAAGTGAGCAACCAGGTGCTGGTAGTATTTACTACATCCGTCTACTCAAGCGCACCTCCCCGGCACATCCGCAAGTCAGGCAATTAGCACGAGAGGTGGTTTCAGCCTACCACATAAAAGCACAGACCTCGGTAAAGCTGAAACAAACCAAGGAAGCCTCTCAACACTTATGGATTGCCGGGCGCCTCATCAAAGAATTTAACTTAAATAAAATAAACAGGTCACACCTCGTTTTAAAACAACGACTGGCTGAATGAAGTCCCTGTTCGCACCAAAGTCACACAAAGCCAACTCAGCCTGGCTGCTGGTCAACGGCACTCTGCTCTCCATCAGCACTGATGAAGTGAAGCACAAAATAATTTAGTTACTCACTAAGTGTTGTCGTTGAGCAATTCCGATCACATCCACCCTATTTTTGGCACCCAGCAAACGATAGGTATTGTAGAGATGACGTTTTACGGTACTTTCAGCTAATCCCAGTTTTTGAGCAATCACTTTATTGCTATCACCCGCCACTAATAGCTCCAATATTTCCCGCTGTCGCCATGTTAGTTTTGCAGGTTTTTTATTATTTTCAGCATGAGAGCTTTTCTGCCACATTTGTTCAGGTAAATAGGTCTCTCCTTTAGAAATCTGACGCAAAGCTTTCCTCATCTGCTGAAGCGTAGAAGTTTTGCATATATAACCATTTACCCCAATATTAAATGCATCCTGAATATGAGCACGGTTACTTGATGCAGAAATAATGCAAATAGCACCTTTTTGACTGCTAACAACCCGACTTAAGGACGATGACCAACAATCTGAACCCACATCTGCCATAAATAAATCTAATAGCAGCAGGTCATAAAAATGACTATCGGTGTAATCGCACACTCCTGACCAGCTCTCTGCACTGGTTATTGAACTATCAGGAAATGTGACCTCCAGAAACATAGCTAAAGACTCCCGGAACAGGATATGGTCGTCTGCTAACAAAATATTCATGCCTTTCCCCTTTGATGCCAGGCAGGAGATATAATAACAAGAATCAACAAAATAAGCTCACTTTATCAATACCTTCGCTCATTCAGGCTTAGGTGAGATGGATCAGAATCAGTGCGTTTTACGACAAATCATATGCTGGTAACGGGCAATCGAGCGCCAGGGTTCTTGCTGAGAATACCGGCGCTCCAGTTCCAACACATCATTCAGTAGCATTTTTTTACGCACTTCGGGGTGCGAGTAATCATAAAAACAGCGAACACCTGACCAACTCAGTAGCTCCAGCTCCATTTCAGGCAGCCACCCCTCAACTTCATGAGGTATCAGCGGTGAAATCGGAGCTAAACCACTGTGGCCATCACTGGCAATCCGGTTATCCAGCACCGTCTTCAGATCCCCGCCCAATAAATGGCGCATCACTTTAGAGTGCTGATTGAAAAACATCAGCGATAAATACCCACCCGGCTTTAACAGCGCCAATAACTGCACCAGGGTTTCCTGCGGTTCTGCCAGCCACTCCAGTACAGCATGGCAGACTATAAAGTCATATTGATTGTCATTTTTTTCAACAAATCCCTGAATCGTGCTCTGTTGTAGACTAATATCTGCTGTAGTGCGTGTGGTGTTAGCCTCAAGGAATTGCTGTGCCACTTGCAACATTTCCTGTGAAGGCTCAATCATTGTGACTGAATGACCTTGCTCAGCCAGCCAGTGCGTCATTTGTCCCATGCCGCCGCCAGCATCAAGTATTGATAATGGTTGCGACAAAAAGTGTTGTTGCTGTAAGTCCTGCTGGACAATGTGTAACCGGATTTGACCTCTCGGATCATTATTACTGTAAATTTTACGCTGAAAACGTTGAGTCAAACCATCAAATATTCGATCATGCTTCATGATAGGGGTTTCCGGTTTATTATGCCCTGTCAGGGCCTGTGTGCTGTTGTGGATAAAATCATATGTCAAAGGAAACGGCAAAGTCAGGCCTGCTAAACGGCCGTTACATACTAAGTGAATGCCTGTTTTCAAACGAACTGGGGCAGTTATACCATGCGCGTGACACCCGTCACAGTGCCGGAATAGCCAGGGGAGCCAATGTACTGGTGCACCTATTTCCCGGCCAAACCATTAGTTATACCGAATTAGCTAATACCTTTAACCGTCTCCGGACAATGATCAATGCATCATCTTATCCGGTTTTACCGGTATTAGATTATGGCTGGGTGGATAGCGGCGCTTATTTTGTTATGGCCAACACCGGCTCATGGTCTGCTAAAGTACTACCGAGTTTACAGGGCAGCCCCAGCAGCCTGCACCGGGATGCCATGCATCTCATCAGTCAATTACTAAAAGAACAATTAATTAGCAGGGGCTTAGTCCCCCAGGCCTTCCTGGTCATTCCGGGGGGCGTAAAAATACTGGGAACAGCATTAACAGAACAATTCCAGAAAATTCAGCTGGAAATGAATTTGCTCCCTCCGGCCCCGAACCACAAAAAGGGCCGCAAGATTGTATACACAATG
>CACVAV010000221.1 GCA_902727945.1 uncultured Thiotrichaceae bacterium
CGAAATGTTAAGCGTTGACAGCCTTCTGTGCAAGCAGGATTGCTAACTATCGTGTTATCAATGGAAATTCGGGGTAAATAATCGGTTTTCCGGTCATTTAATCGGGATTTGTTGCACAGATGTTTGCTAGCTGTTTCTTTTTGCCAACACATGGTTATAATCAAGGGCTGGATAGAATTTTTATAAAAGGGTTGGAATTGTCATGGCACGTGTAACAATTGAAGATTGTTTGGGTTACGTTGAAAATAATTTTGAACTGGTATTGAAGGCATCTGAGCGCGCCCGCGCGCTGGCTAATGGTGCACAACCATTGGTGGATGAAGAGGGTGATAAACCTACTGTCATTGCACTACGTGAGATTGCTGAAGGTTTGCTGGAAGCACCGGCTGAAGTGCCACAGGAAGAAGAAGCCTTTGAAATAACCATTCCAATGGCTGGTTAACGTTATTCTGTAATGTCCGGGTAAGAAGCAGGTAAAACAGCATGCCAAGTGTACCGCCATCAAGTAATCTTTTCCGTGCAGCTGATCTGATGAACATGGTTGAGCGTTATTTGCCGGAAGAAGACAGCCGCCGTGTTTATGCGGCGTTTGTTCTGGCGGATGAGGCGCACGACGATGTGATACGCAAATCCGGTGATCCTTATATCACGCACCCGTTGGAAGTGGCGCGGATTCTGGCGGAAATGCGCATGGACGGCGAGACTCTGTGTGCAGCCTTATTGCATGATGTCATTGAAGACACTGACCACACTGAAGCCGATATCGCTGCTCATTTCGGGCCGGTGGTGGCTAAATTAGTGGATGGTGTCACCAAGCTTGAGGGTGATGAGTTCGCCAATAAACAAGAGGCCACGATTGCCAGTTTTCAGAAAATGATGACGGCAATGACGGATGATTTCCGGGTCGTTCTCATTAAACTGGCGGATCGTTTGCATAACTTGCGTACGCTGGGGTTCAAGAAAGTCGCCTCACAGCGACGTATAGCGAAAGAAACTCTGACGATTTATGTGCCGCTGGCGCGTCGGATGGGCATGCACCATATGCGCCGTAATATGCAATTGCTGGCTTTTCAGCATCTGTACCCGTGGCGCAGTCAGATTTTACGTCAATCGCTGGATCGTTACCTTGACTACAACCGTGAAATCCATAAAGACATTCTTGATACGGTGTTGGAGGCCACACGAAAACAAATCCCCGGCAGTCTGACCTTTATCTGGCGAAAAAATCCATTTACGATTTATGAGCGCATAAAACGGTACGGAAAACGCTTTGATGAAAAACGTGAGATCCTGGAAGTCCGTGTATTAGTAGGCACTGCTGATGAATGTTACCGGATACTCGGCACCATACACGGCCTTTACCATCCCAAGCTAAACGGCTTTTTTGATTTTATCGCCACGCCAAAAACTGATGGTTTTCAAGCATTACAAACTACCGTCTACACCCCCAGCAAACAAGCCGTCCGTTTCCAGATTCAAACCCGCACCATGTATCACGTCGCACAATACGGCATTACCGCACAGTGGCGTTATCCCGATATGCACTCCCGCCAGAAGGCAAAAATCACTCAGGATTCCCTGGATATGTGGCTGGATCAGGTACGTGAACTGGGCCTGAAAGCGGACAGTGCGGCTGAGTTTTATACGGATATGAAGGCCGATATGTTTCTCACTGAGATCTATGCCTTCACACCACAAGGTGAGGTCAAAGAATTCCCGCTGGGGGCAACGATGGTGGATTATGCTTATGCTATCCATACTGAGTTGGGGCAACGTTGTGTGGGAGCAAGAATTGATGGTGAGGAAGTGCCGTTGCGCACCCGTATTCCGAATGGGGCTACCGTCGAAATTGTTAGCGATGATCACGCGACACCACAACCCTCGTGGTTGAATTTTACCATTACCGGCAAAGCCCGCTCCCATATCCGCAACTGGTTGCGACAACAGAAAGTGGCGGACCGTTTGTTGTTGGGGCGTAAGTTATTTGATCAGGCCTTACACAATCATAATAGCTCGCTGGAGGCCGTTGATCAGGATAATCTGACCATGTTGTTGCAGACTTTTAAGCTGGAAAACCTTGATGCGTTGTTCCTGGCCATTGCCCAAGGAGAGCACTGTTCACGCTTACTGAGCCAGCGTTTATTAGGTGGCAGTGCTGCGTTTACCCGTGCATCAGAGAAGGCTGATGGTGAGGCGACACCGCTGCTGATCAAAGGTACTGATGGCTTGCTGATCCATTTCTCCCACTGCTGTTACCCCTTACCTAACGATCCTATTCTGGCACACCTTAATCCTGATAAAGGCCTGGAAGTTCACCGGGATAATTGTTCCGTACTGGAAGCCAGCGTGGAGCCTGAGTCCATTCTATCGGTGGCCTGGGCTGAACACGATGAGAGTACGCAGCATTTTCTGGCGGGTATTCTTACTCAGGCGCACAATGTGCCGGGGGTGATTTTTCATATTGCTGAGCTGTTTGAGCAAATGAAAGTCAATATCGAAGAGGTCACTACGCATGGTGACAACAGTATCAAAGAGACCAAATGGATTATTCACGTAAATAATCTTGAGCACTTAAATGAAATTATCCGTTTGGTGGAGCATGTTCCGTCTGTCATCCGGGTTAAGCGCCTGAAGGCAAAAGCTGTTGATAAGGAAGAGGGTAGTTATTTCCGTGACTGATAAGCAAGAAGAGCAGAAAATCGCAGCCATTGATCTGGGGTCTAACAGTTTTCATATGATTGTTGCGGGTGTCGATGAGCATGGACACATGCGCATATTGGACAAACTGCGTGAGTCAGTGCGTTTGCGTGGCGGATTAGACAAAAATAAAAATCTTTCTGAGGAGGTCAGGCAGCGGGCGCTTTCTTGTTTGCATCGCTTTGGTGAACGTATCCGCGACTTTTCTTCCGCTGATGTGGCTGCAGTGGGCACTAATACGTTGCGCCAGACGCGTAAGGCCCGCCGCTTTCTTGATCAGGCTGAGCAGGCGTTGGGGCATCCGGTTTCTGTCATCAGCGGTCGTGAGGAGGCACGTCTGATTTACCTGGGTGTTTCGCACACCTTAGCTGAAGACGATGCCAGCAGGCGTTTTGTGATGGATATTGGCGGTGGCAGTACCGAGCTAATCATTGGTCAGGGGTTTGAAGCGAATCATCTGGAAAGCCTGCACATGGGCTGTGTGAGTAGCAGTCAACGTTTTTTTGCTGAGGGTGTCATTGATAAAAAGTCCTGGAAACGGGCGATGACTGCCGCAAAGCTGGAGTTAATGCCGATTCAGCGCAGTTACCGTGATATTGGCTGGGATTCTGCCACGGGTGCTTCCGGTACGATTAAATCCGTCAGGAAGATGATTCAGCAGTGTGAATTGGCATCCCATGGCATCACCCTGGAGAATATGCGTGAGCTGCAAAGGCGTATGACGGATGCCGGGCACTATAGCCGTTTTGACATTCCCGGCCTGAGTGATGAACGTAAGCCGGTGATTGCCGGTGGTCTGGCGGTTCTTATGAGTACTTTTGAAGCGTTGGATATTGAGGAAATGCGTGTCTCTGACGGTGCGTTGCGTGAAGGTTTGGTCTATGACCGGATTGAGCGTGCACAGTCCGGTGATTTGCGTGCTAAAACTGTGCGGATCATGCAGCAGCGTTTCCAGGTTGATGGGTTGCATGCCGCCGCTGTGCGTGAGACCGCTGAAGAATTATTTGATGCTTGTCGTGAGGAATGGAAGCTTGCCGGTGATTTACGCGAATTATTATGCTGGGCGGCTGATTTACACGAGTTAGGTTTATCTGTTGCACACAATAGCTATCATAAGCACGGTGCTTATTTGTTAGAAAATCTGGATCTGGCGGGTTTTTCCAGTGAGGAACAGGCTTGGTTGAGCCTGCTGGTGCGGACGCATCGTCGTAAATTAGCTGCAAGATTCTATGATGATCTGGAGTCTGACCGGTTTAAATCAGCTTGTTATGTCAGCGTGATTCTGCGTATTGCGGTGTTATTGCACCGATCACGTGCTGAACAGGCGTTGGCATTGGAAGCTATTGTTCCTGCCGGTCGTAGCCTGAGTCTGACGTTCTCCAGCGCCGGGAAGAAACGTCCGCTGTTATTTGCTGATCTTGAAGAAGAGCGCTCCTACCTGAAAGTGGTCGACTTTAAGCTGCGTTATGACAGTGTTGGTCATTAATTCATTGTTCGGGAATTAATGTTCAGCCTGAGCAGGCTTAGCGTATATCCTCGGGTTTATAAGCCTGTTCAGCACTATCCAGTGCTACATCAGCATGTTGTGCGACGGCGTTGGTGTAAGTCTGTAATTCCTTGTCCAGGCGTTGATCTGCGGATTGACCGGCAAGGCTAAGCTGTTCTACCACATACCTTAGTTCTGCTGCGTAAAGCAGGCGGTATTCAGCGTAATAATTACTTTCTTTGGCTTTCTCCCACAAACCCAGCGTGCGCGACAGCGATCTGTCCAGATCACGGTAGTTTTGTTTGAAAGATTGCAGTTTCCGGATGCGCGCATTGATGATCTTCCGCTGTTCGACCAGATTACTCAGCGTGTCGAGTGTGTCGAAAGAGCCTTTTTCTCTGAGCCAGTCTGTAATTAGCCGGCGGTTTGGGTTTGTGTAGGAAACAATGCGCTGATTTCCGGGGATGGCGTTATTTTTGAGTAAGGTACCGGCTTTAATCATGTGTGAGCTGATCAGCTTTGCTTCCTGCCGTTCATTGTCCAATAGCTGCCCACGGGTTACTTTGATCTTTTTTTCCAGTTGTGCTGCGACGGGTGTAAATTTTTTAATAGCGTCATGTGAGTCGCCGGTGCTGTAGTGCACCCAGAATTCACGCAAATACTGACTGACACTTATATTGCGTTGTGTGAGCTTGTCATAGCCGTTTTTACGAATTTGTGAAACGTCTCTAAGCAGAGCATATTGTTTAGGGGTTTGTTTGGCCATGGCATAGATACGTTGAAAGAAAGCATCGGTGTTTTTGATTTCCTCGCTCAGTGCCATGCGTTGCTCATAAAGTCCGGGAAAGTGCTCCGTTTCAAATAAGCGCAATTTATCTTCTTCGGTCATGTCAGCGGCCAAAAATGGTGGGTTTTCATTTCCGGTGGGGTAGTCTGCCGGCGTTGCTGAAGCAGGTTGCTGCGGGACTTTGGTTTCTCTGACCGGTTGTTCTGCCTCCTTGGGTGGTGGCTGTGGTGCTTGTGGCGCAGTGGTGTCTGAACGTGCATTGTTTAGCTTCAAGCCCAGTGAGAAGGCGATGAAGGTCAGACAGGCAATCACAATTACCGTAAACAGGATGCGTTTTTCCGGTGCATAATCCATCCGGGTCAGGTAGCGGAGTAGCCACAGACCAAATCCAATGATGGCCAGCGGGATAATCAACAG
>CACVAV010000222.1 GCA_902727945.1 uncultured Thiotrichaceae bacterium
GCGAAGATGTCAAAGTCTCGTGGCACGTTTATTCAGGCCGAGAGTTATCTGCGCCACCTGAATCCGGAATGGTTACGTTACTACTTCGCCGGTAAGCTGGGCGACGGTGTGAGTGATATTGATCTGAATCTGGAAGACTTTATCCAGCGGGTGAACAGTGATCTGGTCGGTAAGGTGGTAAATATTGCATCGCGTTGTGCCGGGTTTGTCAATAAGCGTTTTGACAATACACTGTCGGGACAACTGCCTGATCCGGCGCTGTATCAGGAAATAGCCGGTGCGGCGGATAATATCGCTGATTTATATGAGAAACGCCTCTATAGTCAGGCTATGCGCGAAATTATGGCACTGGCGGATAAGGCAAATCAGTATGTCGATGAGCAGAAACCGTGGGTGTTGATTAAAGATGAGGCGCGGCAGTCCGAGGTACAGGGCATCTGTACACAGGGCATTAATATGTTCCGTGCCATTGTCACTTATCTGAAGCCGGTGGTGCCACAATTGGCCGCTGATGCTGAAGCGTTTCTCAATGCGGGTGAGTTGCAGTGGGACAGCGTGCAGACACCCTTGCTGGGCAGTGAAATCACTAAATTCAAAGCATTAATGACCCGTGTTGAGCAGAAAATGATTGATGCGATGATTGAGGATAATAAGGCTGCACTGCCTGAGCCGGTCGAAGAAAAGGCTGCCGTCAGTGGCCCGCTGGCTGATGATCCGCTGAGTGCTGAAATTAGCTTTGATGATTTTGCTAAAGTTGATCTGCGGGTGGTGACAATTGTTAAAGCCGAACATGTTGAAGGTGCGGCTAAATTATTGCAACTGACGCTGGATCTGGGGGGCGAAACCCGTAATGTGTTTGCCGGAATTAAGTCGGCTTACGATCCGGCAGATCTGGAAGGCAAAATGACGGTGATGGTGGCGAATCTTGCGCCGCGTAAAATGCGTTTTGGTGTGTCAGAGGGCATGGTGCTGGCCGCCGGGCCGGGTGGTGCTGATCTGTTTGTATTAAACCCCGATGATGGCGCGCTGCCAGGCATGCGGGTTAAGTAAATAACTAAATTAGGTACGAGGGAACAATAAATGCTAGGTGGTTTATTTAAGCCGAAGTGGCAACATAGTAATGCCCGTATCAGGATGCAGGCATTGTCGTCGTTGGGTTCCGATAGTGCCGAGCTGATTCAGCTGGTGCAGAGTGACCCGAATACCGGTGTGCGTCTGGAGGCGATTGCTTATCTGACAGATCTGCCCGTTTTGCTTCAGTTGGGAAAGCGTACCGATTCTATCGGTGAGCGTGCCAGATTGCGTTTGTTGGGCTTGGTAGCACATGATAATAGTCAGGATGCCATGCTGGTTGAGGTGTTTGACTGGCTAATGGCTAACCCTACGTTAGTGGAAACTATTGCCCGCGATGCGCAACGTGCGCCTGTTTTACGTCAGTTGGCTATTGAGCAGCTGGATGATGAAAACCTGCTGTTTAAAATTGCCAGTGAAGACGTTTCCCGCGAACTACAATATTTAGCGGCCAGTCGTTTGCAGGATCAGGATAAGCTTAAGCAGCTGGAAAAAACCCAGGGACGTAATAATAAAAAATTGCGCCTTCTGTTGAAAGAACGCATGACCGCTTTTCAGCAGAAAGAAGCATTGCATCAGGCGCTGGAATCAATGGCGGTTGATCTTGAGGCACTCGGCCTTTCCGGCCATTGGGCACAGGAAAAAACTCAGCACAGGGTCTTGGTTCAAAGCTGGCAGAAAACAGTGGCAGAGGCTGCTGACACGGACATTCCGGCTGTGCTGGATAAGCGTTTTCGTGATGCTGAGACCGTGTTTCTCGGACGCTTGGGCAAGTATGAAAAACAACAGGCGGAACTGGAACCCTTGCGTGCCGTATTTCTGGCATATCTACAGGATGCTGAAGTACTGCAACAGACACTGAATGAGCGCCCTGAAGAATTAACCCTGAGTATGCTTGATCAAAAGCTTGAGCAATGGCAGGAGCGTTGGGTGAGTGCTGAGCCATTGCCGGATGAGGAGCAACAGGAAGCATTGAATCAGCGCTGGATGGCTGCTTATGTGGCGTTGGTTGATAAACGTGATACAGCTGCTAATGATTTGGGCGCTGTTGATAGTTTGCGCCGCTGTTGTTCCCGCGCAGAGTCGATGCGTAAGGGTAAACGTCCTTTACAGGCTAAACAATTAACCGCTTTACAGTCAGAGTGGGTGCAGATAAAACGCCCGGGCCTTGCCAGCGACGTTATTACTGAGCTGGAAAGTCGTTTCCACCAAAGTATGGACAGCCTGAATGCACGGCTACAGCGGGAAGCGGAAGAACGTGAAGAAAAGCTTAGGCAGATGAAGGCTGAACTGGATCAGATGGAAGCTGATCTGGAGCAGGAAAAATACGGTGAGGCGATTGATCTTCATCGTAATATTTCCATGCGCCTGAAAGAGTTGGGTAGCTTGGACGAGCAGTCCAAACGCGGGATTGAACAGCGTTTACGTGCAGCAGCACCGATGGTGATGGAATTCAAAGACTGGCGCAGATGGGGTACTGATCAGGCGCGTGAACACCTGATTGAAACAGCACAGCGGCTGGAAAATGATGATTCAATGGAGCCGGAACAACGCGCTAAAGAAATCAAAGCCTTGCGTGAGGAATGGCGCAAGCTGGCACAAATGGAACCAGGGCAGCAGCGCAAACAGTGGAAGGATTTTGACCAGAAGGTCACTGCGGCGTATGAGCCAAGCAAGCAGCATTTTGCTGAGCAGGCCAAACAGCGTAACGAGCATTTGCAGCAGCGTGAGGCAATATGTGCTCAGCTGGAAACCATGAAAACTGAAACAGATTGGTCGACGGTGGATTGGAAAGCGCAATATGCAGTGATTAATGAGCGGCGTAAAGACTGGAAGAAATGCGGTACAGTGGGGCATAAAGACTGGAAGTCGGTTAATCAGCGTTTTAATGATGCGATGGATGGTTTGGAAGAACACCTTAAGGCTGAGCGTGAGCGTAATTTCAAGGAGCGTCAACGTCTGATGGAGCGATCTGTTGCGCTGGCTGAAATGGACGATGTTCAGGCGGCAGTGTCTGAGGCTAAATCATTGCAAGCGGATTGGCAAATCACTATCCCGTCACGCCCGCGAGAAGAGCAGAAGTTATGGAAGCAATTCCGTGGCCCGATTGATGCTGTGTTTGCCCGTCTTAAAGATGACCGGCAGTCACAGCGCTCTGAGACGGATGAGCGGATTCAACAGAAAGATGCGGTGTGTGCGAAGCTGGAAGGTCTGTTGCAATTAAGTGATGAGGAGTTTATTCCGGCGGCGCGTGAGCTGGGTGAGTTGCGGTCAGCGTTTGATGGCTTGCGCGACATTCCGCGTGCCGTTTTACGTCAACTGGAAGAGCGTTTCAGTTCAGCAGAGCAGGCGGTGTTGAATAAACAAGAACAGTTGCGCCGGACAATACGCCTGGCAAAATTAGATGTGCTGGCTGCCCGATCTGCTGAAATCAAAGGTGCAGGAAGCGTTGTCAGTGATGATGCCACGCAGATTGAAGGGGAGACACTGTGTCTGCAAATGGAAATTTTGCTGGATATTGATACACCAGCAGCTTTTCAGCAGGCACGTATGGAATATCAGATTGCACAGATGCGTGATGCGATGTGTAGCCCGAATGAGCGTCAGGATATTCGTGAGCAGGGGCTGGAATTATTGGCAGGGTGGTACAAGCTGGGTGCTATGCCTGCTGAAGCCCTGGCTCAACAACAGGCACGTATTGATGTGGTGCGTCAGGCCATTGCGAAATAAGCGCGACGTTGTTCGGCGGTGATGGGTTCCTGATTCTGATTCTTTAGTACGCCGCCGAGATGACTGGTGATTCGTTCGGCGGTGCGCATAAAGTCATGCAAGGCCTCACCGTCATCAATCGGGCTGGGCAGGTTTAATACCAACGACAGCCCCGGTGTACTGGCACCACGTGCCAGGTCGTCCGGCACCAGTGTCCACGGTTTAATACCATTCGCGACATTAAATAAACTGGATTCGCCGTCTTCACTCAACACAATGCGGTGATAAACGTCCATGTCACCAAAGGTTAACCCTGAGTTGTCCAGTGCGTTGATAATGTCCGGCCCCTGAAAGCCTTCTTCGGTTTCTGCTGCAATAAACATAATCAACTGAGGCGGTAGATTAGGGTTAGACTTTTTCTTTGCGGCCGACTTATTATCATCTACTACATCCGATAGATCCTGTGCATTGCGCGAAGGGCCTTTGCCATCCCGTGCCGGTTGATCTTCCATAATAGAGGTAGCCTCTTCACCCTCCTGATCCTTCAGAGTAGGGATAGGCGGTAGTTTTTTATCCGTTGGCTGTTCTTTGCGTGAGGCGCGGCTAATGAAGTAGATAGCGCCTAGTGCGACTAAGCCCAGCGCCATAATAATCAGGCTGATTGTTTCCACTGAATGCTTCCTTTTATTCGTCGATGTTTGCTAATTGTACCGCTTCGGCGACATCTACCGCCACCAATCGTGATACGCCCGGTTCCCGCATGGTAACACCGATTAAGTTATCAGCAAGTTCCATTGTACGTTTATTGTGCGTTATAAAAATGAATTGTACCCGTTCTGACATATGTTGTACCAGATCACAGAAGCGTCCGACATTTGCTTCGTCTAACGGTGCATCGACTTCGTCCAGCATGCAGAAGGGGGCTGGGTTCAGCTCAAAAATAGCAAAGACTAATGCCACCGCAGTGAGTGCCTTTTCACCGCCCGACATCAGGTGAATACTGGAGATACGTTTGCCCGGTGGCCGTGCCATAATCGCAATGCCTGTGGTGAGTAAGTCGTCACCGGTCATTTCCAGATAACACTCACCCCCGCCGAATAAACGTGGGAACATGGCCCCCAAACGACTGTTCACATGATCAAAGGTTTCTTTGAAACGGGCGCGGGTTTCGCGGTCAATTTTGCGAATGGCGGTTTCCAGCGTTTCCAGTGCTTCTACCAGATCATCATTCTGTGCGTCCAGCCAGGTTTTGCGTTCACTTTGCTCCTGAAATTCTTCGATAGCCGCCAGGTTAATCGCGCCCAGGCGTTGAATGCTGCCACGCAGGTTATGTAAACGTTGCTGAATCTGAGTGGGTGTTTCGTCCTCATCCCGGTCACGTAACAGTGGCTCCCGCTCAAATTCAGTTTGCTCAAACTGTTCGGTGAGGGTTTGTAAACGCACGCTGACTGACTGCCAATCCAGCTTCAGTTGTTCCTGTTGATCACGAAATACATCAGCCTGCCGTTCTG
>CACVAV010000223.1:0-2769 GCA_902727945.1 uncultured Thiotrichaceae bacterium
GCAACAAATCCGTCAACTGGGTGTAGAGCTATCCGTCGATGATTTTGGTACAGGTTATTCCAATCTGCATTATCTCGGACAGCTCGATATACAGAAGCTAAAAATAGACAAATCATTTGTCATGCAGCTAACAAACACACCCAATAAAGCAAATGACCTGACTGCTGCTATTATCGACATCGCTAAACGCTTTCAGTTAAAAACAATAGCTGAAGGCATTGAGACACCAGAAATCGCACAGATTCTACGCAGCATGAAGTGCGAAGTAGGACAGGGTTTTTATTGGTCAAAACCAGTACCCCTTGAATCCCTACTGGTTTTTCTGGAAAATTTTCAACAAAACTCAACAAAACACTAGAACGGCACACTACTTTCAATAGACAAGGTATCCCCACTCAGAGGGTGTGCAAACCGCAGTGACATCGCGTGCAGCAACAAGCGTTCGGACTGCGCATGCACTTCAGCCGTGGCATACAACTCATCACCCAGAATCGCGTGACCCAATGCCATCAGATGCACCCGCAACTGGTGCGAGCGTCCGGTAACCGGCTCCAGCTCCATCCGGCTACTGTGCTGCACCGGATCAAAGCCCGATACCCGATAACGGGTCAGTGACGGCTTGCCAATATCATGATCCACCTTTTGCCTCGGGCGGTTGGGCCAGTCAGTAATTAATGGTAAATCAATTTCACCGGACTCCGGTTCCGGTCGTCCCGTTACGACTGCCGTATAACGTTTGTGCACCTGGCGCTGTTGGAACAGAATACTCATTTCCCGCTCCAGCGCCTTACTACGCGCCAGAATCATCAGACCAGACGTACTCATATCCAAACGGTGTACCGATAACACTTCAGGGTATTCACGCTGTACCCGGCTGATCAGACAATCCTGCTTATCCTCACCGCGCCCCGGCACAGATAATAAACCCGCCGGTTTATTGACGATCAACAGGGCCTCGTCCAGATAGACAAGATCCAGCCCGTTATCCGGCGGTGCTACGTAAGGCATGCTCATCGTTTGTGTCCTATGACCTTATCCACCGCCTCTTCCAGCACGTCCAGTTTATGCTCCGATGCAGCGACTTCCTGTGCACTCATATTCTTAACATCATCTACAACTTCTTCCGCTTCACTTTCAGACTGTAATTCTTCCTGAACCTCAATCGCCAGCTCGGAGGCAATCTGCGTAGAAGCACCATGCAACGGTACAAAGGCCCCGGTATCTTCCACCGCAATAGAAGCAGTCTGGGTCATCCGGTACAGACTATACACACAGATAATACCGGCTAACACGGCAATAAAGGCAAAAAAGCCATCAGGCCCCACTGTATTAATCAGATAACCCACCAGGATCGGGCCGCCCATCGCACCCACACCATTAATAAAGATCAACCCGCCGGAAGCAGAGGACATTTGCTCATATTCAAGGTGATCATTCACATAAGCCAATAATAAGGCATACAAAGGATTAGTTGTGCCACCGATCAGTAAGGCAACGCCCACCAACATCCAGAATGAATCACCCACCATCATACCCAGTGCACTGCTCACAGCAGCCACCGCAGTGACCAGCACAATCAGAATACGCCGGTCCATGCGATCAGAAAACCAGCCAATCGGGTACTGAAACAACATGCCGCCGGTGTAAATAGCCATGGTGAACCACGAAATTTCCAGAATAGAAAAGCCCTTCTCCGCCGCAAAAATCGAAGCCATACCAAACAAGGCTGAAAAAATGCCACCGAGTAGAAAAATACCGACGCAGCCCAAGGGAGAGACTTTCATCAGCTGGCGCAAGGTCATTTTCTCTGAAGTCTGGAATACCGGCGCAGGTGTTGATGATAACAGTATGGGCGCGAAAGCGAGGGAAACCAGTACGGAAATCAATACAAACAGATTATAGCCAGCCGGGTCAGAAACGTTAAGCAGCATCTGCCCAAGCACAATG
This sequence comes from uncultured Thiotrichaceae bacterium, assembly GCA_902727945.1. Lineage (GTDB taxonomy): Bacteria > Pseudomonadota > Gammaproteobacteria > Thiotrichales > Thiotrichaceae > Thiolinea. The sequence continues at coordinate 1,948 of CACVAV010000223.1, forward strand.
CCGATCATTTGCATCATCACGTACATCGACAGGGCCTGGCCACGGTTTTTGGTAGTAGTGGAATCATTAATCCAGCTTTCTGCCACTACATACAGGCCGGACATACAAAAGCCGACCAACAAACGCAGGAACCACCAGAAATAAGGATTGACGTAGACCGCATACAGAATGAAAGCGGCGGAAACCAACGAGCCTAAAGCTGCAAACACGCGCACATGACCCACGCGCCTCAACAATACCGGCGTGACCTGAGAGCCACCGAGAAAACCGACAAAATAGGCCGACATAACCAAACCCATCCAGGTCGGATCAATGCCTTCTAACGAACCGCGCACACCCAGCAAGGTTCCCTGTAAACCATTACCAATCTGCAACAGCATAATACCAAGCATCAAGGCCCAGCTACCACGCAAAAACATTGTCATATTATTCCGATGCCCCTTGCCTGAGATTATTTTATTGGTGTGTAAAAAACCGGAGATTTATACGCCTGAATCAGGGGGTACGCCAGTGTTTTTTCATCCTATTAAACACTTAAATTTCCAACAACCCACCCACTAACACCTGTTAGGAACCACTTATCTTTGAGAATGAACCATAAAAATCCTTTATCACGGATTAACGACCACTCAAGATTAAAACAACTGCACCTGTTGATAAAAAAAACTAATCTAAACCTGTCTTCAACGACACACTTAATTTAACTCTAACGAAACAACTAAAGGACATACCCATGAAAAATTTATTAATTACTTTATCTACAGCTTGCGTTTTATCACTAAGCACTGCTGCAATGGCTGGTGGAAAAGAAGCAAGTGTTAC
>CACVAV010000223.1:2869-5238 GCA_902727945.1 uncultured Thiotrichaceae bacterium
ATGAAAAAAACCTGGATCTTATTAATTAGCCTAGTAATTAACCAGCCTTTTTCACTTCATGCCAATTTTTCAGATAATCCTGATCTAACTGATGTGTCTGCTAAATATGCAAAACTCAGGGCAAAGCTCAGAGTTACAAGCAGTACAGAAAAAAATAGCAATACAGAAAGTGCCGAAGAACAAAGCACAACGCTCGATCAACAACTAAATGACTCTTCTGATGGCTGCAACCTGAATGTTGGAAATGTATTGATCGATGACTCCATAGCCAACCCACCGGATGAAGTCATCGTTATTATTGAAGGCGATATTATTCAGTCAAACAACTGTCGTTAATAACTAAATATCACTAACACTGGCAGAAAAAACCATGAAACTCACTATTCGATTTTTTATTATACTATTCACCATCTTTACATTAACAGCCTGTGTAAGTGTTGATACACGATTAAAAAGAGAGTTTGAAAAAATTCGCCGTGGCCCTGCCGGATCGCCTTATAAAACTATCACTAATTTCTCATCATCGCTACAGTGTATGGATAAATTAATGTTGGATAAACAGGTGAAAAATATACCTGTTCTCATTGAATCTATTGATGATAAAACTGAAGCTGTTAATGCCGGAACACGGGATATGTTAATGTCTTCGATATCTGAAATGACCATACGTAGTCATGCTATAAAAGTTATTACTTATGGACAGGACTCCGCTAACCTTATTTCTTTTATGAAATCAGCTAAAAATACCGGTGCTTACAAACAAACGCCGATGTTCGATATTCAGGGTTCTATTTCACAACATGATGAAGATATTGTCAGCACAGGTCATAGCCTGGGTTTATCCCTCAGGAAACAAGGTGGCGGTGGTTTATCAGAAAGCTCATCGCTTAGCACTATTGCAATGGATCTGAATGTTGTCAACGCCGGTGACATGTCCATCGTACCGGGCGTTAACGCCAGTAATTCAATCTCTATCCTCAGACATGGCAAGTCGTTCGATGCAGATGCCAGCATCAATAAATTTGGTATCTATTTTGATATTAGCCTGAACCGGACAGAAGGCAAAACACAGGCGCTTAGAAATCTGGTGGAATTGAGTGCTATTGAACTGATTGGCAAACTGGTTCGTGTGCCTTATTGGAACTGCCTGGGAGCCAAAGACCAAAGCGCCCACAAAACTTCAAACAAACACCTGTTTGCTCAGGCACCTGTCATCCGCCAAGCATCCACTGATACTGATACCGCCCCCACTGTCATGAAGGCGGCTCATAAAACAGCGGAGCATCAGCCAGTAGTCAAAATGAGTGCAGTACAGGCCAAACAACAGCCTATGGCCCGGAAAACCACGCCTGAAATGTTAAAACAGAGTGGTATACGTGTTTACACGGAAGAAGTTGTTGGTACAGACTGGTAGTTTGTACGTAACTGAGAGCTACCCGTAGTTTGTACCGGTAGCTCACCGTTCACGACAAATTTTATGGCCGTCCAAACAAAACTGAAAACGGCACAGCATAAAAGCGTCTACCGGCCACCAAAAACGACAACACCCTGGCACCGCCGTAAAAAACCAGCCCACTTTCCAATCGATCTCCGACAAAATCAGCAAATTTTGCCAACCCTCTAAAATCACTCTCGCTGACAGAAGCTGAAGCCTTCACTTCGATGCCAATCAAACGGCCACCATCACACTCCAATACCAGATCCACCTCATTTTTTTGTTTATCTCTGAAATGGTAAATTCTCACCTCTTCATTCGCCCAGGTCAGGTGCTTCACGCACTCCATGTACACAAAGCTTTCCAACAAAGCCCCATAAATAGTTGAAGTCGATAATTGTCGGGAAGAGCGAATACCCAACAAATAACAAGCCAGCCCTGTATCTACAAAATGTAATTTAGGCATGCCAATCGTTTGACGCTTGGCGCTATTTTTCACAAAGGGATGTATCCTGTGGATAATAAACATCCACTCCAGCGCTTCAATGTAGCTTTTAATAATTTTGTCATTCTGAGCAAGGTCATTCGCGACACTCGCATATTTCAGCAAATTACCCGTCAATCCTGCTAAATAGGGGATCAAGGCTTCCAGCTTTCCATGATAGTCCCCCCTTGTGGCATAAAGCGTTTCAAAATCCTTGAGTAAACGCCCCTGCAAATAGGATTTGAACCAGATAGATTTACCACGCTGACTCTTCCCCTGAACTTCAGGATAACCACCATCCAGTAAAATTTGTGCCAATTGTTCACGCCCCAGCTCAGGGAAAACCTGTTGAGAAGAAAAATCACCCACTAGCAAATAATCGATCAGGTTAAATGCTTCACCCTGAATTTCTGTCAGCGATAACGGCCATAATTCCACACGTGCCATGTG
>CACVAV010000224.1 GCA_902727945.1 uncultured Thiotrichaceae bacterium
GAAATCGCGCCAGCAAACCTGATTAACAGATGATCCCGCTGAACCTGCCTTTGATAAGACTTATCATTACGATTAAAAGAAAATATGATGAAATTTATTTTACTCATACAGTTTGTATGCTAATTTATATTTTCTTCATACAACCAGCAAGGAATGAATTTTTATGTTGACCAAATTTTCCCGTCATACGCTAACATTGCTTTGTAGCGGTGTATTACTGACTATCAGCACACTGCAGGCTGTCCATGCTCATGGTATCTATGCTGCCCAGCGCCAGAGTGAGATGGTCTTTGTTTATGGTCATGGCCCTTCGGATGAGACTTTCGATGCCGAAAAATACCAGGGGGCTGTTGCTTATGACAAAGACGGTAAGAAAACTGAAATCACCACTGAATATAAACATGGTTATCCGGTGTTGCCGAAGGATGAAAATATCGCGCTGGTAGCTGCCAGTTATGACAATGGTTTCTGGAGTGAAAAACCGGATGGTGAGTGGGAAAACCTGCCTAAACCTGAAGTAGAAGGCGCTAAACAAGGTGGTCACTACATGAAATACAGCACCAGCATTATGAGCGCTGACGCTAAAGCGGGTACAGTACTTGGCTTACCACTGGAAATTGTGCCACTGAAAAACCCGCTGACACTGAAGCAAGGCGATACCTTACCTATTCAGGTATACGCCAATGGCAAACCGGCGGCTGATGTAGAAGTAGCTTCCGAATTCGTCACCGACCGGGAAAATAACGTGGTTAAAACGGATAAGGACGGCAAAGCTGAAATTACTATCCGTAATAATGGCCTGAATGTGCTGGCAACCGAAACATCTGAGCCAATGAAAGATACTACCAAGGCGGACAAACTGGCAAAATTCGCTACGCTCTCTTTCACTTTCCTTGCAGATCACTGATTAGGCAAATTCACTCCTATGTCATTATTCAACCCCCTGTTACGAGTGCCTGTAGTGGCGCTCGCATTGTTAAGCAGCAGCCTCCATGCTCACCCCGGCCACTCGCATTTCGGCAGTGCTGATGAAGAACCCGGCCTGGTTTTTTTGATCTGGATCGGCGTTATTCTGGCAATGGCAGTCTATGGCGGCTGGCGACTGTACCAGGCGCTCACTGCTAAACACACTGACAAAACCAATGAGTGACAGAATCAATAGCACTGGCTTAAAAATTTATCAGCTCAAGACTCAGCACCAACAGGATACTGGCAGTAATCCACGAACCCAGAATCCGCAGTACAATGCCCTGCTGAAAGCGCCGCAGGCTTTCAGCAATACCCGCGCTATACAGCAACACAACATAAGCACCAAGACAGGAGCCGACCAGGGCAATATACCGCTCCCGGCTCCTGAATTCCTCAATCAGCGAATCCGTCCCGACCAGAAAAGCAGCCGCTACCGCTGCAACCAACAGCAATCTATCAATAATACGCCAGCCAATGATCACCCAAAGTGTCAATAGCATTGCAAACACCAGCAACAACCATTCCGGTAACGGCATCCCGATTAAACTCAGCCCGGCACTAACCAACAGACTGAGCAGAAAAACCGGTAATACGCTGCCAATAGCTTTATCCCCCTGCCGCCCCACTAACAAACCCAGGCTCACCAGCAATAACACCTGAGCCGGAATAATTAACGGGTGCAGCACACCATTCATAAAGCTGTCCATGCCTGCGATAGGTGCATGGGCGCAGGCTGGTTCAAGCATAAACAGTGACAGTAACGGCAAAATGAAAAATCTTAACCGTTGTTGCAAACAGGATTTACGGAAAAAGTCAGGCATCGGTAAAATACTATCCTTTTGTTAGTGGCCGGTTTTGTGTAAATTAGCGCAGATTGTAACGGGGAGAACGGTATTATGGAACGTTATACAGTTTCACTGGAAGACGAACTGGCTGAGGAGTTTGAGCAATTCATTCAGCAGCGTGGCTATAAAAACCGCTCTGAAGCCATTCGTGATTTGATTCGCGACAAACTGAAGCAGGAACGTCTGGAAGCCGAGCCGGATAGTCAGTGTGTAGGTTGTTTAAGTTATGTCTATAACCATCATGAGCGTGATCTGTCCCGCCGCCTGACTGAACGACATCACGGCCATCATGACATCAGCCTGTCCACCTTACATGTGCATCTGGATCATGATAACTGTTTGGAGGCGGTGATCCTGAAAGGCAAAACGCCTGAAGTACAGGCGTTTGCTGATGGTGTCATCAGCCAGCCGGGTGTCCGGCATGGCCGCTTATTTATCTTACCGATGGAAGAAACATGAGGCCGGATTGGCCCCATAGCTTACATAACTCAGAGTGTACCGGTCAGAAAACCAACACCGGCTAATGCAATCAGGCCACCACCGGCACGTACCGCATACTTACCCCATGAGAAACGCCCGAGTTCACCAAAGGCAATACCCGCCAGATGTAACAATCCGGTAGAAATCACAAAACCAAGACTATACGCCAACGGATTAGCCGCCGTCGGTAACTCCGCACCATGTGCATAACCGTGGAAAATAGCGAATGCGCTGACAATCACAGCGGCGACCCACAACGGGGCTTTTACCGCCATCGCAATCAACAGGCCGAGCACAATAGACGAAACCGCAATACCCGGCTCAATCATCGGTACCGGTACACCCAGCAACCCGAGTACGCCACCGAGAGCCATTACTAGCGGGAACACTACCGGCAGTATCCACAGCGCCGGACGTCCGAGGAAAAACCCCCATAAACCGACGGCGAACATCGCGGTGACATGATCCAGACCACCGATCGGGTGAGTGAAACCACTCAAAAAACCACCGGTTACCCCGGCAGCGTCCGCATGACCAAAGGCGAGAGAGGTCGTGGCTACAAACAGTAACCCGACACTTAAGATGAACCGCTTCAATGAATGCACTATCTGGCTCCTTATAAAGAAATTTTCATACGAAATTTAAAAAAATCATACTGCATAAATAGCTTATTTCATCAATCAATGTATTTCAACTATTGATTTTCTTCACCAATCGCACACAGACCGAGTGAAAGCTGAGTAAACAGGTTACCCAGCCAGTGAAAATTAATAATTTTTACTTATGTTAACGTTGTGGTTGGCCACGCTTACCACCACGACCCTTACCGCCTCTACTACCTTTAGCTTTTGCCGGTTGTGCTGTGAATTCTTCCAGAGAAACCTGCTGATCGAAATCGGTATCCAGACTTGCAAATTTCCAGATTCCGCTGTCGTTACCCTTCTTCTGCAGATGAGTGAATTCGGCGATGCTTAGTGCTGAATCAGCAGTGTTATCCGCTAATGCAAAAATGTTTGCCAGGAAATCACCCGTGCCTTCCGGTGCATCGACTGACATTTCATCCAGCGTCAATGTGCTGCTAATATCAGTGTCTAATGCGGCAAACGCTGTTTCGATACGCGTTTCTTGCTGGCTATTCTTCAGATTCTCAAATTCAGCCAGTGATAAATAGCCGCTGCTATCCGCGTCGGCATTGGTGAAATATTCTGTTTTAACTGCCAATACTTCCGCCTCAGTCACCGTACCGTCGCCATCTGTATCGAAAGCAGACATACGATCGTCATTAGCAAATGCGTGAGCAGAAACTGCCAGCAAAGAACCAGCAATCATGAAAGACACCATATTTTTTTTATTCATCATTATTTCCATTATTTTTATATAACCCACCTTTTGGGTCAGCAGCGTCGCAAAAATTCTCAGCAGGCAAAGTCCGCTAAATAAAGGGCCTGAGCGCTAAAATCCTTGATAACTTTTGAACGCGTACTTTAGTGGGTTTATTGGGGTCGGCGCTTAATGCACCGGGCTTTTATCAGACAGTCTCTAACAGCGTCTGATAACACCTTTCCAAATCTCCGGATGTATTTTCTGTTAACCGGAAAACCTGGATTGGATTCGTTTAATACTCGTTTTCTGAACGACTCAATGGTGGTACGGGCGCTTTAAGGGTATGCCGTTCCAGACGCAATACCAGCAACGCACCATCGGCCTGTTGCATAGCAATACCTTTTACAGCATCACCTGTTGTTAATTGTTCCGGTCTCAGCGAACCCTGAAAATGCCGGGGGCCTCTTTCTTCTAAAATCAGACTGCTATTATTAATACGTAACACGGTTCCATCCATCAAAGTCACGCTCTGGTCAATGCTGTTTACGCTCAGTACATTCTGCCTGAAGCGTGTATGGCGCTCATCACTTGCATGGCGTAACACAACCTTATGTGCCACCAGTACACCCGACTTATCCAGTTGACCTTCAATTTCCACCGCCTGATCCACACTCAGTTCAGTACTGCCGACAAAGCGTGTATTTCCGTTTGTATGCACGGCCTGATCATTGACGGTAAAGGCAGTGAGTGAATCGAATGCAGTTATCAGTCCTTCCATCTCAATATATGCATTCTCAATCAATGGTGCATCACGTTCCTTTATCTGAATACGCGAGGCCAGCAGCTTCTTATCTGACACGCGCTGCTGTGTTTTCACTTCAACCGACTGACCATTCGCCAGTGGCGTATCAGGTAACGCAGCCTGAGAAAAATCCACAGTCAATCGCCGCAATCTGAACGTCTGCTGTGCTATTGAAAACTGCTCAATCACACCCATCACTTTTTGTGCCGCATGATCGTCCGGAGCCGCATCCAACAAAGTGATACAGGAAGCCCGGACATCACCGCTGGCATTCCGGTAGCCGGAAACTTCCAGCAGATTGCCGATAGCTAAATCTTCCAGTGTTGCTATGCCCTGAATCACTGTCAGCTCATTAGTGAGCACCGTTTGGCCCATGACTTCTAATTGTCCGGCAGCATCCACATCGCTGGTCATCTCCCCACGGATCACACTGGAAAAACTGACCTGTTCCGCCACACCTGTCTCATCATCATCGATATTGCCAATAACCGTGACCCGTTCGCCCAGCTTAAAGGCATCCTGCCCATCAGCCGGTTCACCATCACGGAAAAATACTGCCTCATCACTATTAAAGTGAATACCATTGACGTAAATACTGCCAAATCCGGTAATGGTTCCGGAGGAAATTCCGGTTCCTGTCATCCCGCCTTCACTCAGGAGAAGTTCACTGTCCACACAGGATGCCAGTAATAAACTAACACCCAATACTGTGCCTAAACCAACTGTCGAAAACTTATTTTTCATTATTGCTTTCCGTGTTTTCAGCC
>CACVAV010000225.1 GCA_902727945.1 uncultured Thiotrichaceae bacterium
ACCAAGCTCCGTCTGATCACTATATGCCTTTGGTTCTTAGGGTGTTTTCTGCTTATCCCGACATCCGGCCTTGCGGCAGACAGCCCCGCCACTCCGGGTGCTGAGGCACCGAGTCTGGGTGACTATACGCGTCAGATTGACCATGCTGAAACCCGTTTTAAAAGCGATCAAACCGACACTGAAGCACTAAAAGAGATCAGTAAAGAAACGCTGGTGACCACCACTTATGCTAAGGGGTGCATCACCGAAAACGAAGCCAAGCTGCAAAAAATCGATGGCACAATGGAAACACTGGGCGCGGTTGAGGTTAATACAAAAGATGCGATGGCAGTGCCGCGTCGCGAGTTAGAACAACAGAAAAAGGACATTGAGAAAGTGCTGGCGCAGTGCCGCTTACTGAGTTTACGTGGCAACGACTTACTGACTCAGATGCAAAAGGCTGAGCAGGACGCCATCAAACAACTCTTGTTTGCAAAAACACCGTCGTTGTTACACTACTCAATGGGCATAGTGTCACAGCCCCTCTCGCTTAAACAGGAAGCGGTCGATGTCATGCAGGCGCTGGTTAATCTCCCTGTTGATAGAGACACGCTTTTTAGTGCGTTGATTTATGGTTTGTTGGGTGCGCTGGTGGGGTTGTTCTGGAGCCTGTACACACAGAATTATACAAAAACTAAGCCGTCTAACCTGGTAAAAACCAGCCCCGCTCTGGCCACTGTCTGGAACAGTATTATCCGGGTTTCTCCCGGTTTACTCATGTTCGGCTTGATCTACCTTCGCTTCCTGTACTCCCCCGCAGGCGTGGAGGCAGTGAACGACCAGTCAGTGGATAGTATCGCATTAAGCTTACTGGTCTTCACCATCAGTTACACCATTCTGCGCGCCATGTTAAAACCCAACAGTAATCTGGAAGGGTTTGCGCCTTTGATACCCAACACCAGTCGTAAATTATTTTACTGGTGGCGGCTTTTGCTGGTAACCACTCTGTTGGGGGCATTGTTCCATTCCGCTATTTTTGATACCGAGCCACCGGGTAATCTGGTCGGTTTAATCCGTATCAGTCTCGGAACCATGGTGGGCCTGGCACTGATGCGGGTAGTCTGGCTGCTACGTAAACACTTACCCATCGTAAAACGCTTACACCTGAATTTTCTGTCGATTGCCGTGCTTTTGGTGGCTATTGGTGCACTGGGGTGGGGTTATAACAATTTCTCCGCGTTTTTGTTTCAAGGTGTTTTTGGCACTTTGTTCATTCTACTGCTGGGGTGGTTATTAATCCGTATTCCGGTTGAAATCTTCGATAGCATGGATGCAGGGGCTTGTTCCTGGCAGAAAAAACTACGTAAAAGAATGAGTCTGGCGAATGATCAGATTGTTCCCGGACTGATTTGGTTACGCCTGGTGCACATGCTGGTGGCGGGCAGTGTCATCATCGTTGCTTTATTAAGGCTTTGGGGGATGTCGGAACAGCGTTTCAATCTCTTGAAAGCCGATATTATCAGTGGCTTTCAAATTGGCGAATTCACCCTGGAGCCACTGAGTATTCTGAGTGGTTTCTTAATCCTTTCCTTTGGTATTTTACTCACTCAGTTTATCAAGCGCAGCCTGTCTCAGAATTGGCTGGAGCGAACGAATTTAAGCCGGGGAGCCAGGGAAGCTACGGTGACTATCACCGGATATACCGGGATTACTCTGGCCTTTTTTATGGGCTTGTCGGCGGCGGGAATAGACTTTAGCAACCTGGCGATTATTGCGGGTGCATTATCCTTAGGTATTGGTTTTGGCTTACAGAATATTGTTAATAACTTTATATCAGGCCTGATCCTGTTGTTTGAGCGCCCTATCCGCCGGGGTGACTGGATTCGTGCCGGTACTTCCGAAGGTTATGTCAAAGATATTAGCATTCGTTCCACGGTGATCCACACCTTTGACCGTGCTGATATTATTGTGCCGAACTCGGAGCTGATTTCAAATCAGGTCACCAACATGATGCTCAATAATCAATTCGGGCGCATTATCATTCCGGTTCGGGTGGCTTACGGCACGAACACTGAGCTGGTGATTGATACCTTAAGAGGTGTTGCTGAAATTAATCCTAATGTCCTCCGCGAGGAAGGGAAGCTACAAATACAAACCTTTTTCCGCAGCTTCGGTGAAACTGCGATGAACTTTGAGTTACGTGTTCATATTAAGGAGGTGGAAAACATCATGGTGATTACCAGTGAATTGAACCTGGCGATTGACAAAGCATTCCGCAAAGCCGGGATCGAAATCCCTTTGCCCCGGCAAATTGTTTATCTGGAGCGCAGTGCTGCTGCGGGTAATGGTGGTGATGCCCCTTCATGAAAGGCGGGCTTCGGCTTAGAGCAAAAATAAAGTCGCCAGCCCCAGAAAGCTGACAAAGCCGACGACATCAGTCGCTGTTGTCAGCACCACACCACCTGCTAACGCCGGATCAATACCCACCCGTTTCATCAGCATGGGTATACCAAAGCCGGATATTGAGGCGATCAATAAATTAACAACCATAGATGCCGCCAGCACCAGACTGATGCGTATATCCTCAAACCATAAGTAAGACACTATGCCGACCACAACCGCCCAGGTGAAACCACTGATCACCGAAATGGCTATTTCTTTATACGCCAGCCATCTGGCATTCGCTGCGCTGATGGTGCCGGTGGCGAGGCCGCGTATCACCAGGGTCAGCGTCTGACCACCGGCAATACCACCCATGCTGGCCACAATGGGCATCAATACCGCCAGCGCTACAATTTTATCTAATGCGACGGCGAATAAACCGATGACCCAGGCCGCAAGAAAGGCGGTAATCAGGTTGAGGCCCAGCCAGAATAAGCGCCGCTTTGCACTGGGAATAATGGGTGAAAATAAATCCTCACCTTCATCCAGCCCCACCGCACCCATGATCTGGTGGTCTGCGGATTCCTGTAATACGTAGACCATTTCATCCAGTGTGATACGGCCTAATAACTCACCCTCAGCATCCACTACCGGCACTGAACTCAACTCGTGATCCTGAAATAAAATGGCCAGTTCATTTTGTGGCATTTCAGGTGAAACAGTGAGCACATCTGTTTTCATAATATCGGCTACCCGCCACGCAGGGTTGCGCGTTAACAGGTCTGACAGCAGTAATTCACCCTGAAACTTATTCTGCCGGTCAATGACGATAAATCCTGTGGTGTATTTGGGAATAGTTTCATGGATACGCAGGAAGCGCAGCACGGTTTCCAGCGTAATATCGGAGCGTATCGCAATGACTTTTCTGTTTACCAAACGGCCTGCTGAGTCCTCCGGGAAAGCCAGTGTGGCATCCAACTCCTGTAATACATCTTCATTCAGCGAGGAACGAACCGCTTCGTTCAGTTCATTTGGAAAGGTCTCCAGCATGTCTGCCAGATCATAACTCTCCAGGCTATTAACCGCTTCAACGACCTGTTGTTGATCAAGGTGACTGGCCAGCGATAAACGCGCTACCTCACCTAATTCAACCAAGACCTCGCCATAGTGATGTTCAGGAATATAAGGCCATAACTGAGTACGTGAGGCATCCGGTAATGACTCCAATAAGTGAGCGATTTCACCGCTGCTTCTGTCTGCCAGCAATGAATATAACGTCGAGTCATCATTAGTCGGTAACGCATCCATCACCAGCCCGATGAGATTAGTGGTGCTGGCTTTTACGGGTAAACTATCAGTCATGGTTGTCATGAGTTACTGTCCTTTTTCGGTTGCTTTAGCTGATTCAAATCCCCCTAACTGACAAAAATCTGAGCGATGGGCGATAACGCTCAGACACCTTGTGCCAGCCTGTCACCGATACAGTACGGTGACAGGCGTGAATAGCAGGAATTTGCTTATTTATTCCGCTGTCAGTTTTTCCCATGCTTCAAGCCCGCCTAACAGGTTGCGCACATTGGTGTAACCCATGTCTGCCAGGGTATGAGCAGCCAAACCACCACGGATACCTTTAGAGCTGATAATGATGATAGGTGCATCCAGCTCCGGCAGTTTTTCATAAGCTTCCACTTCCAGGAAGTTACGTGGGATGTTTAATTCAACACCCGGCACGCCTTCTTTTTCGGCAAACTCACTGCGCGGGCGAATATCCAGAAACATGATGTCGTTAGCTTCGCCTTTTTCTACCATGATCTCTGCTAAGCGTTCTGCCTGGATGTGAGTGGTTTTTTCCATGATGCCTTTGATGTAGTCGTTCTGTGACGTAATCGCCATTGAGGTCTCACTCACTACACGATCCGCTTCAGAATCTTTAGCATCGGTTTCGGTGGTCGTAGCGCTTTCAACTTCAGTAGCTGTTTCGCTGACTGCTTCCGCCTCAGCTTCAGTAGTTGTATGACTGCCAGCCTGCAAAGCGCCTGCATTTAATACAGCAAACAACGTGACAATCGACAGCGTGTTAATTATTTTCATTAATATATCCTTAATTCAGTTTGAAAGATGGACGCTAATGTTTGTGTCCATGGTAGTTGGATAGCTTTCATGTGAATTAGTCACACTTTTTTGTAATTATTTTATGTTTCGGTAAGTGTGCAAACCCCGGCTTTATGTGTCTGAACCGATGACCAGTGTTAAGGTTTGTGCCTTTTTTCCTGATGGCTGAGGTATTGATGGCTGAAGGCCCGAATGATAAACCGGCGCTGCTGAAAGCCGTTGAGTTGGTGCCTGCTGACCCCGCTGTGATTGTGAAGAAGACAGCGGTTATTTCTGTGCAATTCAGGGAAAAGCACCGGGATAAAAAAAGCAGAGCGACGAGGAACGCCGCTTTTTGATGTCTGCTGTCGCTATTTGTTCGGCGTGTTTATTGCGACAAGAACTCCATCCCAAAACTTTATTCGGGCGGTTATGGCTTGTTGTGCAGCAGTCACTGCTTCATCAATTTTTCTTTCATCTCCAGCGCATAGACCATTAAGTAGTCTTAGTGACAACGGAGCGTGAAAGTCCTCATCTAAATGAATATGCTTGTTTAGATAGAAGTGAAAAATTGGAGCATCCTTATCAGTAACGCCTATTTTACTGAGAATGGATCGAAACATGCAGGGGATAATATGCTCCCTTCCCAATGCTAAGGCTGCGGCAACTTGGTGCGGTTTGTTATTTTGTATAAATTGAAAGGTTGTTGATGTAAAT
>CACVAV010000226.1 GCA_902727945.1 uncultured Thiotrichaceae bacterium
CGGTGGATTTACCGCTGGGCGCTGCTGTTGCGGAGCCGCCGGATAAGCTTGTGGTATCGGTGCACAACCGGATAACCCCAGACCACCCAATATGAGCAAACCTGATAGGTGGGTATACTTTACTGTTATTTTCATCATTATGCTGAAGCCTTATTCCCTTAAATTTTCTATCCAGGTACTACCACTGGCAGCTGGTGGCTGAACAGGTTGTGGCGCTGGCACCGGCGGTGCACAGTAACTACGCTTGCGTGGCTGTGTGCCCCGTGAAAACGGCATAGTCACCGCTTTACCACAAGCCGGGTTAAACAGCAGTCCGGTGGCCGAATCAACTTTCACCCAAACCAGTCTTGAAGACTTACCGATCTTCAGCGGCTTGGATGGCATGACCTTCATCATATCACCCCAGACGGGTAAAGCGCCGGTTCCGCCCGTCATACGGGTCGGTTTATTATCATCACGCCCCACCCACACAGTCATCACATGCTGCCCTGAATAACCGGCAAACCAGCTGTCCTTTTTATCATTGGTCGTACCGGTTTTTCCAGCCACTCTTTTCCAGCGGGGTAATTGCTTTTGCAAAGATTTCGCTGTGCCGGACACGGTGATCTGGTGCATTGCAAAATTCAGCAAATCAACCGAACCCGGTCGTGCCACCTGCTCTACACTTAATGGGTAACGGGTTAATGTTTTACCCTTTGGATTCATCACACTACGAATGGATTTCAAGGGCGAATAAGAACCACCGGCAGCGAGTGTCTGATAAATCTGCTGCAATTCCATCGGCGACATTTCCAACGCTCCCAACAGAATCGACGGGTAAGGTGGAATGTCTTTTTTCAGCCCCAAATCCTTCAGCATAGTAATTACTTTATCCAGGCCTACTTCCACGCCCACCCGGACTGCGGGTGTGTTACGCGATAAGGTCAAAGCCTGTAGCATAGTGACTACGCCAATATCACGGTGATCATAATTACGTGGCTCCCAATACTTACCACGGGCCAGGCGTACTTTTACCGGCCCGTCACTGATGCGCGAACTTAATGAGCCATATTTGCCCTTAGCTTCCAGCGCAGTGAGGAAAATAGCTGGCTTTAGCACAGAACCGACCTGTCGCTGAGCCGTTAGCGCACGATTATAACCCGCATAGCGCAGCACACGACCACCCACCAAAGCCACTACTTCACCGCCCTGAACCGTACTGATTACCATCGCTGCATTCAGCTTTCCCTTGGGTACACGATGGCGCTTTTCCAGCTTATTAACGCCACTCACCAATGTATTTTCAGCACTGAGTTGAGTAATCGGATCCATTGCCGTAAAGATTAGCAAACCTTCTGTGCGCAAGTCTTCCTCACGGTAATCCCGCTGCAACTGCTCCCGAACTAAATCAAGGTAAGCCGGAAAAGGACTGGCACCGGAAGGCCGGTTCGCACTAACCCCCAAAGGCCGCGCTTTAGCTATTTCAGCCTCACGTGCAGTCAGTGCTTTCTCCTGCTCCATAATAGTCAGCACCAGATTGCGCCTGGCTGTTGCCCGCTCAGCGAAACGACGTGGGTTATAATAACCCGCACCTTTAGCCAGGCCGATCAACATGGCAATCTGGTCAGACTTGAGTTCTCTTACCGTACGATTGAAATAGAACTGCGCGGCAAGGCCAAAACCGTGAATAGCACGATCCCCGTCCTGCCCCAGATAAATTTCATTGAGGTAAGCTTCAAGAATTTCCTGTTTGGAATAGCGCAACTCCAACAGGAAGGCCATCAAGGCTTCCTTACCCTTACGCTCCCAACTACGCTCACTACTCAGATAGAAGTTTTTTACCAGCTGCTGCGTGATGGTACTACCACCCTGTACCGCATGGCCTGCTTTCAGATTAGCCACCATCGCGCGGGCAATAGCTAAAGGATTAACCCCTTGATGCTCATAGAATTTTTTATCCTCAACAGCCAGCAAGCCTTTAATTAAAGCCGGTGAGACGTCACTGAGCTTAATCAGCACCCGGTCTTCTTTTTTGGTGGGATAGAAATTACCAATCAGCACCGGCTCCAGGCGCATCAACGGCAAAGTGCCCTGACCATTGTTATATTCGAGCTGCTGTATCTTGCCCTTGGAAATTTTGATTTTAATACTGCGCGCAGGTTCCATGTCTTCTGCAAACTGGAAACCACGGGTATTGATTAAAAAATCATCCTTGGTGCGTAAGTATTGCCCTGTTTCAACAGGTTCCTTCACAGCCACGTAGTTCAGCAGCTTTAATTCCTGCTCCAAATGGCCTGCGTACACCTGTTGGCCCACGTAAAGATCCAGTGGCCGGGCAAAGACCCGGGCGGGTAACGACCACCGTTTACCTTCAAATTGTGAGCGCACCTGTTCATCCAGCTGCATGGCATAAACAATACCCGCCAGAATCCCCAGCACCAACACTACAATAAATAGTATCCGGAACACGCGCCCGAACAACCTCATGGCAAACCAGATGGCCTTAAAAGGGCTTGTCCACCCGATACTGCTGGTTTGTTTCCCGCTATTCTGCGTATGTTCCTGACTCAACTTGACACCCTGTTTTCAACAATCATCGCCATCAGCAATCTCATTCCTTTAACGCCTACGGTACTACTTCGGAGTGCTGTGGTTACAACACTCAAGCTCAGCAGAAGCTTCATATCACGCAATTTTACACAATAAAGCGCAAGGAAACATCAAAACCTCCCAAAAGCTATATGCAGGAGTTTAGTCCAGACTGATACTATCTTTACGCAGTGGATGAATATAAATTTTTTTAATCGTAATCGGGTGCCAGAAGCACCTTTTAACGGGGAAAAAATACCACTGGTACTAAGCAACATACCGCTCACTGTACAAATCACGCAAACCTACCGGCAAGGGTTGGAATGCAACATCAAGTAATACTAACGGGGAATTAAATGCATTCTAATCCTTTACTACTGAGCACACACGAAAAGCTTTCATCCTCCGCCTTCCACAGTAGCAGGCCGTTTTAATGCGTCCGGCACAACTCAGCGCAGTACTCGATAAAGAGTTTCTCGGCGCACTGGACGGCTACCATACACCGGTGATGTTATGGGGTGCGCCAGGCGTAGGTAAATCTCAAATTATCACGCAGGTAGGTGAACGCCATCAGGTACCGGTGATCGATATTCGCCTGTCACAAATGGAACCCAGCGATTTGCGCGGCATTCCGTTCCGGGAGGAACATCTGGTTGAATGGGCTATTCCATCCATGCTGCCGAATGCCGAACGCCACGGCCCGCAAGGTATTCTGTTTTTAGATGAAATCACCTCCGCAGTACCCAGCGTTTCCGCCGCTGCCTACCAACTGATTCTTGATCGGCGGCTGGGTGATTATACCATTCCTGATGGCTGGGCCATTTTTGCCGCAGGTAACCGCCAGGGTGATCGTGGTGTTACCTACACCATGCCCTCACCACTGGCCAATCGTTTTTCTCACTTTGAAGTCGAATTGAATCTGGATGACTGGGTAGCCTGGGCTTATCAGCATGATATTGATGAGCGCATTATCGCCTTCCTGCGTTTCCGTCCGGAGCAATTGTTTAACTTCGACCCCGCACACAATCCGGTCGCGTTTCCGACACCACGCTCCTGGGAATTTGCTCACCGCGCCCTGCATAAATTCGGTGATCACCCGCAACTATTGTTAGGCGGTTTACAATCCTGTGTCGGACCTGCCGCAGGTATTGAGCTGAAGGCCTTTGTCGATAGCCTGGATCAAATGCCGGATCTGGATGCTATTTTGCGGGGCGAAGAGGTCAAATCACCCAAAGAAGTCGATTTACAATACGCTGTCGCCGCCGCGCTGGTCGGGCGGGCTATTCGTGCCCAGGGTAGTGATGATGCACAACAAAGCTTCGGTCACATTCTGAATTACGCCAACGCCTTCCCACTCAAGGAAATGGGTGTGATGCTGGTGTCCGATATGTTACGTGCCATTGGTGATGATATGTTCGCAGTACCCGAATTTGCCAGCTGGGCGGAATCCATCGGCGATATTATGCTCTATGACTGAAACCGAAGCACTTAGCCCCGCTGATTTAAAAGTCATCGAAGACAAACTGGTCGCGGCGCGCACCCGTTTAATTCTCGATAAACCTTTTCTGGGTGCACTGGTGCTGCGCCTGCCTTTGCAGGCTGCTGATCCGGCCTGGTGCGCCACCACCGGCACGGATGCCCGGAAATTTTATTACAATCCGGAATATGTTCAGGAATTACGACCGGATGAAACCCAGTTTGTGCTGGCACATGAAGCGCTGCATTGTGCGCTGTCCCATTTTGCACGTCGCCAGCACCGGGTCAAACACCGCTGGGATCTGGCTTGTGATTATGCGATTAATCCGATTCTGCTGGAAGATGGCCTGAAACCGCCACCCGGCATCATTATGCTGCAAGAATACAATGGCATGACGGCGGAGGAAATTTACCCCTGTATTGATGATAATGACCTGAGTGAAACGCTGGATCAGCATTTATACGATAAGGAAGACAACCCGGCAGAAGGTGGACAAGATAGCAGTGAAAACCCACTGGAGAATCGTGACAAGCAGGAAAAACCCAAAAGCGATAATGCGACGGAGGAGCAACCTCAGGAAAAGCCCAATGACACGGAATCTGAGGGGAATCAGGGCAATAGCCCGCAACAGGAACCTGATGAAGCCGCCGGAGGCGCACCACCGCCACCGCCGCTGAGCCAACAGGAAGCTGAAGAACTGGCTGTACAGTGGCAACAACGCATGGCGGGCGCGGCACAACAGGCGCAGCAAGCCGGAAAACTCAGCGGTGTTATGCAGCGGCTGGTTAATGAATTGCTGCAACCCAGATTACCGTGGCGTAATCTGCTGGCACATTACATGACAGCGCTGGCACGGGATGATTACAGCTATGCCCGCCCTTCCACCCGACGCGGTAATCCGGCGATATTCCCCACCTTAAGGAGTCAACAGGTTAATGTGGCAGTGGCGCTGGATGTCAGTGGCTCAGTGAATGATAAGGAGCTGCTGAGTTGCCTGTCCGAGATTAATGCTATTAAGGGGCAAATACGCGCAACGGTTACGCTGCTGCCTTGTGACTCAGCTATTATTGACGGCTTTCCGCTGCAATTTGAATCATGGGAA
>CACVAV010000227.1 GCA_902727945.1 uncultured Thiotrichaceae bacterium
AGCATCTGACGCGGATTCAGGGCAGTAAATTGTGGCACATGGCCTTGTTGGAAATGTGGTTGCAGAAGCAAGGAATTTAATATCCATGAAAGCAATGATTCTCGCTGCCGGACATGGCACACGGATGCGCCCCCTAACCGATCACACACCTAAACCTCTGCTACCCGTTGGTGGCAAGCCACTGATTGTCTGGCACATTGAAAAGCTGGCCAAAGCCGGTTATCAGGATATAGTTATTAATATAGGCTGGCTGGGCGATCAGATTCCGGCAGCACTAGGCAACGGTGAACAATGGGGAGTACAGCTACATTACTCTGATGAGCAACAGGAAGGTGTGCTGGAAACCGCAGGTGGCATTGTTAAAGCGTTGCCCCTGCTCGGTAACAAACCCTTTTTAGTGATCAATGGCGACATTTGGTGTAATTACCCCTGCATGCCTGTTGCGCTTCAGGATAATGACCTCGCCCATTTAATCCTGGTGAGAAACCCGGCTCACAACCCTGATGGTGATTTTACATTACAGGAGGGGCGTGTTTCTGATGAAAAAAACCTACGCCACACCTTCAGCGGCATAGGGTTTTACAATCCCAAATTATTCGACACACTCAGTTATGGCAAACGACCGCTTGCTCCACTACTGCGGGAGGCAATGCACAGCAACCTGATTAGCGGAGAGCTTCATCAGGGGGAATGGCTGGATATTGGTACACCAGAAAGATTGCAGGCTTTAGATGAACATTTATCCGGCTCGCAAAGACTTAGTGTTTAACAGGCTTATTAGTATAAAAGCGGTGACCACATTCCTGACAAAGATAACGTTTCTTCTTCAGAAAAAATAAGCGGTGCCACATTCCCCGTGGAATACGCAACATATAGCCACCGGGAAGTTCACATCTGGGACATAAGGTAAATTCATCAACCTCTTCAACGAAGTTGGTGGGAGTTTGTGACATCATTAACACTCGTTAGATTATTATGGGCACGAGTGTAGGCGCTACAAACAGGAATTACGCACAAGAATATTTTATTTACTCATATTCATCTTCGCTATGAAGATAAAACCGGTGGTCACACTCCTGGCACAAATAACGTCTTTCCCGGGAAAAGAAAAACACCCAACGCCGCCACAATGGACGGTGAATACGCCGGATATAACCGCCAGGCGTTTCACACCTGGGGCACAGCTCCACAACATCAGAACCATACGAAAACATAGGATGAAAATCAGCCATTGAACCTCACCAGCACTTTATAGAAATGTTCTATAGTTTAAGTCGCTAACCGAAGAAATGCCTTTTTTGACTGATGGAAGGTTGGATAAGCACTACGAAACAGACCCGATCAACAACTGATATATTCACCCGCATCATCTCTGTAGCCGCCATCTACACCTTTTACCGCAATAGCCACTGCATCGTGAGCATGCAGGCTTTCCATGTGATTTACCCGAATCCAGAAATCACGCACCGCAATATCCTCAGATAACACACCTTTTAAGCGTCGCGCAGCATCTTCGCAAAACATCAGGTTCGATGCATTCAGCCGGGCAAATTCCTGCTCATCTTCGCGTTTAACAGTTGCCTGTACCGGTGTCTGTAAGGTGTTTTCGATTTGGTCAATCAGGTTAGTCAAGGGTAAATGACGGGCCTTCTCCGTCAGTTTAATTTTGACTTGTGCAATGCTACGCTGGCTATGTGGCGTTGCGCTGATGCCTTCTGTTGTACCTAACCATTGAAATATTTCTTCCGAATCCAATTGCTGGTTTTCGCCAAAGGTATCGCGAAACCCCTCCTGGATCAACTGGCGAGCCAAAGCAGCCGACTGCGGACAGGTGGAAGAATAAGCTACGTCCACGCCGACCTCCATATCAAAATGCCCTTCACGCATCGTAGCCAGTACTCTCACCGGGTAGCTTTTCCAACCACTATTGTCACTTTTCAGCGAGCGGCGGCGCTCAAAGTAATTAAACCGGCATTCCAGATAAGCAGAGGTACTCACACCTTTTTGCGAGGCGACAAACCGCGTCACAATATCACGTAATAATCCCGGAGTCAGTTCATTCATTCCCAGCATTTCATCCAGCATCAGATAGAGCCGGGACATATGTATGCCCTTACTATTCGGGTCAGCAAGGTTCACATAAGCCTGCACGTGCGCAACGGTCTGCACCTGCCGCTGATCCGGCGTCATTATAAAAACCGGCATTTCGATTTCACTCATACCGACCCAGTTCAACGTCCCCTGAGGAAGTATGTGCGACTGTTTGGCAACATCCGGCATTGTATTGTCATCACAATACGAATTCTCACAGATCTTGGATACGCTCATGAAAGGTTCCTGAACCACAACTGGCTAGATAAAAGTGTATAAAGTGGAGGTACCGTAACAAAAGTCAAGGAGGGACAGCAAATCAGGCGACTTTACGTGGGGTATAAAAGTAACTGAGGAACCAGTGATAAAACGGCCAGATCACTAAACTACTGATTAACGGCCCCCAGTAAGCTAAACCACCGCTGGCTTGCCCGAGAATTTCGCTGATCCATAAATTCACCAGCATAAACAAACCAATAACAATGAAAACTAAGGCAAACTGCTGAACATAGGCATCCGGTGTCATCCGTAACCCTAAGCGTACTGAAATATAGGCCACCATGACATAACCCAAGGCAAACTGCCCTAGCAGGGAGCCGGATAAAACATCAGTGAGCAGCCCCATGAAAAAAGCCATGAACAGGCTACTGTCCTGACGCAGTATTAATGCCCAGTGCAATAAAGCCAGTGCCACCCAGTCCGGTTTCCACACCATCCACTCACCGGATAAAGGTAAATTATTAAACATTTCAGCAATCAGCATGGTCAGCCAGACCGCTCCGGTAAAGCGTGGAATATTCTGATTCACTGTGCAGCTCCGGCCACTTGAGCACTGTTTGTCTTTGCTTCAGGGTTGGCATTATTCGTATTTTCTGACGGCTCATCAGCCGGCTGTGGTGCAACTTCCGGCTCTGCATTACGCCACAACAATAATACTTCACGGGTATTCTGAAAATTAATCAAAGGCCTGGCTTTTATATTTGCAAAAGGGTCACCCGGCACATAATTCACACCATTGGACACCACCTCAGCCACCTGAAAATCAGCCGGGAATAAGCCGTCAAGGCCTGAGCTGACAAATATATCACCATCCCGCACATCACTCTCAGCGACAATACTTTTTAACTCAAGCACATCGGGTTTACCCGTTCCACTGGCCAGCGCCCGCTTATTAGTCCGCAGATTCCGCACCGGAATAGCATGCTGCAGGTCAGTAATTAATATCACTTGTGCACTGAGCGGGGTGACACTAATCACCTGCCCAAAGATATTACCACCCTGCGACTGCGCCTTATCACCATCAGCAAGCACCACCTGCTTCACAAAAACACCATCACGGGTGCCTTTATTGATGGTGACAACACTCTGCCCGCGATAATCCGAAGCCGAGAGAATCTCAGCCATCGTAAACGAGAAGTCGGGGCGTTTAGAAATTTTCAATAATGACCTGAGGCGTTCATTCTGCTGTTTAATAATTTTCATGTTGCGGTAGTCAGCTTTAATTTCCAGTAGCCGCGCTTCAAGCTCCGCATTTTGTTTGGAAACCCGGGTCTGGTCAGCAAAGAAACCTTCCGTTACATTATAAGCTCGGAACGGCGCATCAACCGCCAACTGTAGAGGATAGCCAATAATTGAAAATAGCGTGCGCACGGGCAACGTATTTGACGGACTACGATGATCAACAAACATCAGTGTCAGAGCAATTAATATGAGCACAACAAAACGGATAAACAGCCCCGGTGTTGCGTGATGATCTACATCGTAAATAGCCGCCTCCAAGCTTTGTATAAGTCGCACTCAGGCACATGGACTAATCCATGCGCCCGGAACTTAGAAATTTTTAGTATTGATATCGGGTCTATCGAATCTGGGTAACTATAGTTTAGTCTGTTGCCAGAAAAGCGTCACCTTCTGCTTCAAGCATTTCCAGAATCCGGCCACCACCACGTGCCACACAGGTCAACGGGTCATCAGCGATCACCACAGGGATACCTGTTTCTTCCATCAGCAAGCGATCAAGGTCACGTAATAATGCACCACCACCGGTCAACACAATACCACGTTCAGCAACATCCGCACCCAATTCGGGTGGAGTCTGCTCCAGTGCTGTTTTCACTGCACTGACAATCCCGAATAACGGTTCCTGCAACGCCTCCAGAATTTCATTACTGGTTAAGGTGAAACTACGGGGCACACCTTCTGACAGGTTACGACCCTTCACTTCAATTTCCAGTAATTCTTTGCCCGGATAAGCTGAACCAATCTCACATTTGATACGTTCTGCGGTAGCTTCACCAATCAACATGCCGTAGTTACGACGCACATAACTGATAATTGCCTCATCCAGCCGGTCACCACCAATACGCACAGAAGCCGAATAAACGATGCCGCGCAATGACATAATTGCCACTTCAGAGGTGCCACCACCAATATCAAGCACCATCGAACCAATGGCTTCATCTACCGGAATACCTGCACCAATCGCGGCAGCCATCGGCTCTTCAATCAGATAAACCTTACGTGCACCCGCACCTAATGCGGAATCTTTGATGGCACGGCGCTCAACCTGAGTAGCACCACAAGGCACACAAATCACCACACGAGGGCTTGGGCGCAAGATACGACCGGAGTCGACTTTACGGATAAAATGCTGAAGCATTTTCTCTGTATAAGTAAAATCAGCAATAACGCCATCTTTCATCGGGCGGATAGCATTAATGTTTTCCGGCGTTCGCCCTAACATTTTTTTAGCTTCAGCACCGACAGCTTCGATTGATTTCGGGCCACCCGGACCACGATCCTGTCGAATAGCAACAACGGAAGGTTCGTCCAGAACGATCCCCTTGCCACGCATATAAATCAACGTGTTAGCAGTACCGAGGTCAACAGAAATATCATTGGAAAATAAACCAGAAATGGCCTTGAACATCGTAATAAAATCCGACTATAAACTAAAATTTTTTGAATTGAATCGCAGAAAACATCCTGTATGATTCGGCTATCTCCATGCCA
>CACVAV010000228.1 GCA_902727945.1 uncultured Thiotrichaceae bacterium
GACGATCATGGTTGCGACCTCATCGCGGAATTTCTCAGGAAAAATTACCGGTGTATCCCGGGTTCTTTGAATGTCTGCATAATATCAGGCAGCGAGGAAAAGCTGCCCTGCCGGGACTACTTGAGTTGCTGTTGAGGTAGCTACCCGGAATCCAATAAGAGCCTTGCCATCGACCTTATTAACCCGACGCTCCGGCAGGTGGAGGTGACTACCGATAAGGTGGGAGAAAGTCTGGATCACTACATGTTGGAAGAAGGTGATGTTGTTCTGCTTGACCGGGGCTATAATCAGCCAAAATCACTGATACCGTTTCTGGATCGGGGTGGCGACATCGTGCTGCGCTATAACGGCCACAGTATGAATTTGTAAGAGAAAGCTGAAGATAACGATCAACGGATGATCAAAATAGACTGGACACGTCGCTTGTTGGAGCAGGGCAAGCAGCCCGGGCACCACTCAACTTATCTGTGTCATAAAGGTAAGCGGGTTGAAGTCTTTCTACACGCGATACCGCTTCCACCTGAAAAAGCAGCAGAGGCCCGCCGGAGAGCGAAGTAAAACTCAAAGAAGAAAGGCCACAAGGTCAAAGCAGAGACTTTGTACCTGAGTGAATGGGTATTGGTAGTCACCTCAGTGCCACCCGAATTATTGAGCACACAAACAGTCTCTGATTTGTACCGGGTTCGCTGGCAGGTGGAGCTACTGATTAAGCGGATGAAAAGCCGGCTGGTGCTGCGCTACGAGCTCACAAGGGCACACAGCTGGCTGAACTCTACTTGCACGGCAAACTGCTTTATGTTGCAGTGACTGAAAAGATTACCAGCAGGCGTTTTGCTTCAGTACGCCGCAGGATGAATGGGCCGCGGTCAGTTAACGGATTGGCGATTGTGGCGCACTGTGTCCGATGATCTGCGGGCTGGCCTGAAAGCTTGTTTTCCGGCTCAGGAACGATTTACAGCGGATTGCACTCGAAGTCTGAGCGAACGTCTCGGAAAACGGAAGTTGCAGACACTGCCTGAACCGGTGCTTGAGCTGATCCGGACGTGTCGGAAGTTGGGCGTGAGCCTTGTTTAATCAATGGGTTAGATGGCTAAGTTGGCGCGTATGCGGCTGTTGCCACTGATAAGGTCATCGAAAAAAGTGAAGAGCTTTTAACTAACACTGGAAAATGGGCGCTTTCTCTAATGGGTGGTGTCGGTTTTGTTCTCCATCTGGAAAAGCTCAGTGCAGATGAGATGTTGGTTATAAATAGTGTGCCTGGCCCGTTCATCTGCCCCGAAGATTATAAACCCAACATCTCCGAGCAACACTGGATTCAAACACCCTCAGAAAGTCCTTGCTAACCTATATACTGAGTAAACCAAAAGGCCACCTGATATGCAAGCCACACAATCATTAACACCCGAACAGCTATTTGAATTTCTACTCAATGTTGCACCGGTACGCCCGGTTTTTATCTGGGGGCCACCGGGCATCGGCAAATCTTCGTTGGTGGAGTTATTTGCCGCCGAAGTTGGACTGGATTGTGTTAGTTTGTTGGGTTCTCAGTTAGCCCCCGAAGATATTATTGGTGTGCCACAAATCGTTGATGGCAAATCACGCTTTTGTCCACCGACTCTGATTGCCCGCGATGAGCCTTTTTGTTTGTTTCTGGATGAACTGAATGCTTGCTCGCAGGAAGTACAAAAGGCTTTTTACAGCCTGATTAATGATCGGCGGATCGGTGAGTTTGTATTACCGGAAGGTTCTATTGTGGTGGGTGCGGGCAATCGTGCGCAGGATGCCGCTATTGTTAAGCCGTTATCCTCGGCGCTGATTAACCGTATGGTGCATGTCAGTCTGCGTGCGAATCATCGCAATTGGCTACAGTGGGCAAATAATAATGCACTGCATATTTTGGTGGTGAAATATATCCAGCTACGTCCGGATCATCTGTGGTCTAAACCACCGAAGCATGAAGAGCCTTTTTCCACGCCACGTAGCTGGCATATGTTGTCTGATAGCCTGACAGCTTATACACCGGAAACACTCACTGTTGAGACTGTGAGCTATTTAGCTTCAGGCTTGCTGACTCCCAGCCATGCCCGGCAATTTGTCGGCTTCTATAAGCAACAACAGTATGGTCTGGGTATTGAGGATATTGTGCATGGTGATAAACACTGGCCGGATAAGCCGGAAGAACGCGATATTTTGTATTTCATGGTACAAAGTTTCCGGGTTTACCTGATTAAAAATCTTTCGCCGAATAGTAACTCGCAGTCACAGAGTGACCTGGTCGAAAAGGCCAAACGGCTGATTACCCAGTTAGCGCATATCTCGCTGGAAATGGCACAGCTAGTATTGGTCGAAGAAGAGTCTGATGATGAACACGTTACTCCACAAACGCTGCCGGGCTGGTTTACGGCTGAGATTGTGCGTAATGCGCCGCGTTTAGTGGAGCGCAAGCCTTAACCGGTTCTGATTTATGAGCAGTACTCTCGAGCAAGTTATTTATGACGCCAATCATCAGCTTCAGGAGCACCCGTTATTTGGTGTGCTGAGCGAGCTGGTGTATGTCCACTGTAATAGCAAATTACCCCCGGAGACCTGGGCGCAACTTCATGAATCCCGCTTCCAGGCAGCTTTGCATGTTAACCATAAAAAGAAGCTGTCGGTGGATGAATGGGTTTATATTCTGGCCCTGGGTCACCTGCATGTGGCTATGGAGCACCTGCTGGTTAATCCGAAAACAGAGAGTCACAAGTTACATGCTTGTTATCATGCAGCGCATCATTTTGTCCAACAAATGAATATAGGCAAGCGTCCGGCGAATATGCTGGACAGTGATGGCATTGGTGGCAAATTGGCCAGTTGGATCAATGATTCAAGACCGCATTATATGCCTTACGAAAAACAGGAGCGTTGGCAGGCGGTGTTTGATCGGGCGTTGAATGCTGCGGCCCAGGCGGCTTTAGCCCAAATTGCTTATCACAGTGACAAGCGTAGCCCGGTGAGTATTAATCTGCGTGATGCTAACCTGTGGATCATTAATTCGTTCCCGTTGCTATCTGCCTTAGCCAGCAGTTTCATCCTGATTGAGAATGCCGACATCTGCAAACAGATGCATATCGACATTGCTGCCATCCATCCGGTGTTGAAAGAAGTTTATATTCATCCACGCTGGCATTTTTCTAAGCCGCAGATGATTTTTATCCTGCTGCATGAATACCTGCACATTGGCCTGCGTCATGATATTCGCGAGCAGGGACGTGATCCGTATTATTGGAATGTGGCTTGTGATTATGTGATCAATGGCTGGTTAATGGAAATGGCGATTGGTGAAATGCCGGTAGTGGGCATGCTGTATGATCCGAAGCAGGCCGGACGCAGTGCTGAGGAAATTTACGATGATATTCTACAGAACGTGAATTGGCAGCGCCGCCTCAAACGTGAGAAAACACCGCGCGGTGATGGCAGGCCGGACATTATCAGCGATAAACCTCCGGCCTGGTGGATTTCCGGTGATGGCGTATCGCTGGATGAGTTTTACCGCTATAGCATTGTCGAAGGGCTGGAGTATGCCGAAAAGCGTGGGCGGGGTGATTTCCCCGCAGGTTTGGTTGAGGAAATCCGTGCTATCAGTCAGCCACCTATTCCCTGGGATGTTCAGCTCACTGAATGGCTTGATCAATACTTTCCACCGCTGGAAAAACGCCGCAGCTATGCGCGTGCCAGTCGTCGGCAGAGTTCCACACCGGATATTCCGCGTCCCAGCTGGAGTTATAACCTTGATAGCGGCAAAGAACGCACCTTTGGTGTACTGCTGGATACTTCCGGTTCTATGTCACGGTCTGAACTGGCTAAAGCATTGGGGGCTATCGCGGCTTATGCGCAAAGCCGTGAAGTACGTTTTATCCGGTTGGTTTATTGTGATGCGATTCCCTATGATGCAGGCTATGTTGAAGTAGAGGCGTTGCTGCATCAGGTTGAAGTGAAAGGGCGTGGCGGCACGGTCTTACAGCCAGCCATAAACCTGTTAGAAAAAGCTAAAGATTTCCCCGCACGTGGGCCATTGTTGATTATTAGTGACGGGTATTTCGAGGCGATAAGGGTGCGTATGGAGCATGCTTATTTATTATCCCAAGGCTGTCGTCTGGCTTTTAAAACGCCTGCGCCGGTATTTTATTTTGACTAGTGAAATATGACGAAGTGTATTGTGGTGGCCGGTCATAAAGGTCAGCCTGACGCAGTAAAAAAAGCCCGGCCCGGACGGCGTAACTGTGGCAGAGGCACGCTGGCGAAGGAAAAGCCGCCGATATTCGATATGATCCGGCGGTGTGGAGCCGTCGTTATATGATGAGTCAGCGGAGCCGATACAAGGCGCATTTGGCGAAGGTATTATAAACAGGATTGCATTTAATAACTTAAGGTGTAAATATCATGTGATACCCGAACAGAGCATCACATGATCGAAGTCAGAAACGTATCTAAGCACTTTGGCGGTTTGAAGGCCGTTGATAATGCTAACCTCACCATTGAGCAAGGCTCTATCACCGGGCTTATTGGCCCCAATGGTGCCGGAAAAACCACCCTTTTCAATATCATCGCTGGTCTTTATGAGCCGACTCACGGCCAGATTTTCCTGGCGGGTGAAGATGTCTCCGGCCTGAAACCCCACCAGTTATTCGCTAAAGGCTTATTGCGCACTTTTCAGATTGCGCATGAGTTTTCCAGCATGACAGTGCGTGAAAACCTGATGATGGTGCCGCCGGATCAGTTGGGTGAGCAGTTATCAAATACCTGGTTTAAGCGTGGGCAGATTCGTGAGCAGGAACAGCAGATTCGTGAGAAAGCCGACGAGGTGATCGACTTTCTGAAAATTTCTCATGTGGCTAATGAACAAGCTGGCAATCTATCAGGTGGTCAGAAAAAACTCTTAGAACTGGGCCGTACCATGATGGTAGATGCCAAAGTGGTGCTGTTGGATGAAGTGGGTGCGGGTGTTAACCGCACTTTGCTGGGTGAGATTGGTGATGCCATTTTGCGTTTGAATGAAGAGCGTGGTTATA
>CACVAV010000229.1 GCA_902727945.1 uncultured Thiotrichaceae bacterium
TCTTTTACACCATCGCCATCCGTATCGATTTCACAGCCGGTTTCGTCGACTTTAGCGCCCTCAGCAGTTGCAGGACATTTGTCGGTGCTGTTTCCTACTGCATCGCTATCATCGTCGAGTTCGCAGCCAGTCTCACCTGCTTTAGCACCCTCAGGCGTCGTGGGACATTGATCTGCACTGTTAACGATGCCGTCTTTGTCATCATCCAGTTCACAACCAGTCTCGCCAACTTTGATGCCTTCTGCCGTCTCAGGACACTGATCAGCACTGTCTTTGACGCCATCTTTGTCAGTATCGAGTTCACAGCCAGTTGCATCAACTTTAGCGCCTTCGACCGTGTCAGCACATTGGTCGGTACTATTAGCCACGGTATCTTTATCGTCGTCTAATTCGCAGCCAGTTTCATTAACCTCTACACCTTCCGGTGTTTCGGAGCATTGGTCCGCACTGTTAACGATGCCGTCTTTATCATCATCCAGTTCACAGCCAGTCCCGCCAACTGTGATGCCCTCAGCAGTATCAGCACACTGATCAGCGCTGTCTTTGACGCCGTCTTTGTCGGTATCGAGTTCACAACCCGCTTCGTCAGCCTTAGCACCTGCAGCAGTACCAGGACATTGATCCGCACTGTCTTTGACGCCATCTTTGTCAGTATCGAGTTCACAGCCAGTTGCATCAACTTTAGCGCCTTCGACCGTGTCAGCACATTGGTCAGCACTATTTTTAACGCCATCAATATCTGAATCAAGTTCGCAGCCGGTTGTAATGTTGACCTTAGCGTCTGCTTGTGTAGTCGGGCACTTATCACTGCTGTCTTTTACGCCGTCGCCATCCGAGTCGAGTTCACAGCCCGCTTCATCGACTTTAGCGCCAGCTGCTGTTTCAGGACATTGGTCAGCACTATTGGCAACAGTGTCTTTGTCATCATCCAGCTCACAACCAGTGTCATCAATGGTCGCGCCTTCCGGTGTGCCCGGACATTTATCAGCACTGTTCGTTACTGTGTCGGCATCATCATCCAGCTCACAACCGTTGATGCCTACCTTCAGGCCTTCAGCAGTTTGTTTACACTGGTCGCTGAGGTCAAGAACACCATCGTTATCTGAATCTTTTTGAGAAGCACTCAATGCCAGTTGCATGGTGCCGTAATCTCTATTCAGCAGGCTATACTTGTTTGTAATTTGTGGGATGGTTGCAACTTGTTGTTTAAGCTGGTCTATTTGCCCGGTTAATACAGGGATAGTTTCAGCTTGTTGCTTAAGCTGGTTTATTTGGCGAGACAGATCAGGAATGGTGCTTACCTGCGTCTCCAGTTGACCTATATAATTTGAGAGTTCAGGTATGGTGTTAACCTGTGCCGTCAGGTCTTTCACCTGAGTGTTTAAGCTGCCATGTTTTTCAACAAATTTAGCGCTGGCTGTGGTGAGTTCTTGTTGTAAAGCTGTATTCGCTTTTTCACTACTAGCCAGTTTTTCTTGTAATGCCGTCCTGGCTTGTTCAACTTGCTCTAGTTGTAATTCCAGAGCGACCAGTTCTTCCTGGCTTTTGGTTAGCTGCTCCTGAAGTATGGCATTGGCTTTTAATTTTTCCTTCAGTTCTACTTTTGCTCCTTGTATCCCGGCAATCTGTCGCTCATATGCTTCCTGCTCTGCTTTTAGCGTTGCCTCCAGTTCGGCTTTTGAATTCTGTACCTCGGAAAGTTGTTGTTCAAGCGTCGCTTGTTCTGCCTGTCTGCTTGCTAGCGTCATTTGTAGCTGCTGACTACTGTCCAGTTTTTCTGTCAGTGCAGTGATTTCTTTTTGTTTTTCCTCCAGCTGTGCTTGTAGCTCCTGGCTACCGTCCGGTTTTTCTGTCAGTGCGACCAGCGTTTTTTGTTTTTCCTCCAGCTGTGCTTGCAGCTCTTGACTACTGGTCAGTTTTTCTGTCAGTACAGTGATTTCTTTTTGTTTTTCCTCCAGCTGTGCTTGCAGTTCCTGGCTACCGTCTAGCTTTTTCGTCAGTGCAGTAAGCTCTTTTTGTTTTTCTTCCAGTTCTGCTTGTGTCGTCGCCAGCTTGCCTTCCAGCTCTATATTGGCAAGATTGTCCTGGGTAGCTTGCTCCTCCAGTTTTTTTTGCAGTTTTTCAATGGCTTGTTTCTGAGCAGTGATAGTCTTTCTTGACTGGTTGAGGATGTCCGTTTGTTGACTGTCCAGCTGATTCATGTGTTGAGTCAGACTGTCCGCTTCCGGCTGATCCTGATACATTGCCCATGGGTTGTCCGGCATGACCGGAATCATGAAAGGAGCACCTGCCGGAACCATTGTGTTCGGGTCGTAAGGGACAGGTATCAGCTGTAAATGTTCGGGGAAACCCGCTGGCATTTGCATTTCTGCCATATCATCTTGCTGAGGCATAAAACCTTCCGGCATCTGCATCATGGCCGTTGGGCTTTCTATGTCAGTGACCGTTGGGTAAGTAACACCCCAATGAGTCTGGGGGGGCATTGTCATGCCCGGAACCATCATTTGCTCTGGATAAGTATACCCGGCAGATCCATCAGCGGGTGCTTGAGCGGCGTTTGTCGTCTGGGTATCAGTACCTGCTTGTTCTGCCGGAGACAAAACACTTGGGTCAGGCCACTGAGTTTCAGCCACGGCTGCCACTGAGACTAAGGTTATTAGTGTCAGGCCCGTCGATAGTTTATGCATAATGGATATCCTCAAAATTTATGGTTGTGTGTTTTATTTTCATCATTAAGCCCCACCTAGTGATAAGTCACGTCGTGCTGAAGAGATTGTAATCGTGAATCCGGCAATAACATCAAGAAATGACATGGCTGCAAGGATTAGAAATACGGAGTTACCGCCCCATGGATAGATTAGCCAAATGACCAGGTAGCCGATCAGAACAAAAGTAGAGAGCAGATGATCGATTATCGTGGATTCAGTCGTACGGGTGGCCTTGAAAAGTTCAAAATAGAGCATGAGTATGCCCAGTAGAACAATAAAATCACCCCAGGTAGGTTCCCATATGGCCTCAGACGGCAGTGTTATACTGACCAGAATATCATTCAGGTGGGCAGGGAAGTAACCAACAGCTGCTAACAGCCAGTAGGCGAACAGTAATACGCCGAAAAGAGGAAATAGCTGGAATATTTTTATCATAAAAGCTCTGGCTTACCGTTATTTAACACGCCGGTGCTGGTTTCAGGAGTGATCCCGCGCGCTCTGTTCAAGGTCACATTACCTTCCTCTGAATGTGAATTTTATCGGGTTGCTACTGATAGCAGTCGCCCTAGTATAAAACATGTAGTCGCTGCCGTCAGGTGCATGGTAGCAGATTGATGATAAATCACCAGTAGTGTGTTTTTGTTCATTGATTTTACAGTGGAACTCAGAAGCTTCTATGGCCTGGGATTGAAATTTTTTCATGTGCTTATACCGGATTTACGTTCGTCGGGATTAGGTGAAGCTGGTCATTGATCCTGTTTATACTTCAATTATGTAGATTCTAAGCTCGTTAGAAATAATAAATAATAATAATTGTGAGAAAGGCTATGACTAAAAACAAAGGTTCGTCCTATCAATGGATTTTACTGCCTATCCTGTTTTCTTCCACATCGGTCATTGCCGGTGGCTTTGGTAGTTTAGGGCAAGCCCCTGTCAGTGAACAAGCTTCGGCTTTATCTGCTGAGTCAGATGGCTTCCTTGATGACAGTGAAGAAGTCAATACCGCTCGTATGAGTTACGTCGGTGGTGATACACGTATTGGTGTGGGCATTGATACTGAATTTAAAGGGCGTATCGATGGTAGTCATATCTTCATGCAAACTGATGAGAGTGTAACGAGCGGTCAGGGCTGGCTGGGAGTGAATCCTCGTGCAGATGATGATCGTGATGAAGACTTCCTGACAGGTGCGGGCGCTAAAATTAACCATCACTGGGTGACCCGCGACGGTGCCGGTAATCCTTTGCATGTGAATAAAGTTTTTGGTGCTTACGACCAGAATGAAGCCAGCGATAAAAAGGTGTCTGCCGGTTATGGGCAGGAACGTGAAGATCTCTTCTGGTCGGGTCACGTTAGTAAGGGGCTGTCTGATAAGCGCGTGGTGGGTGAAGTTAAAGGCGGTGATTATGACAGTGCTCATATTTATGAGAAAGCCTACGATTTTGGTGTAGGTGGCCGTGTCGGTACTTTTGTTGATGATCAGCTGCTACGTGTTCAGGGTGGCTTCGATTATGAGTGGGGTACCGAAATAGCCGATCATGAAGATACAGCGGCTCAAATCACGGTTTCCGGTGGCCTGGAAAAGTTCTTTGCAGATTCCCCGCACAGTGTTGGTGCAAATGTCGAGGTCAGCAAAAAATCTGGTGGCTATGAGTATGGCGATGAAGAAACTGACATCAGTGGTAATGTCAGTTACCGTTATGATTTTGGTGGCGGTGGATTGTTTGCTACGGAAGAACAGTATCGTCGGGTTCGTGTTGAAATTCCGGGTAAAACTGAGCGGGTTCAGGTTAAGAAAAAACGTGCTCCGATTCAAAAGAAGCGTGCTCCGAAAGTAGAACGTAAGTTGGTTAAGCACACGATGGAGCTGGAATCAGATACTTTCTTTGAAAAAGGTAAGCATTTCCTGACACCACAGGCTAAGCAGCGTATGTCTGTAATGATGTCACGTATTCGTGAGACCGGGCACCACGGTAATATCCGTATTACCGGAAATACCTGTGATCTTGGTTCTGATCAGTCTAATCAAACTTTGTCTGAGCGGCGTGCAGCACAGGTGCGTAGCTTTATGGCATCCAGTGGTTTTAATGCAAATGAGTTGGTCGCTCGTGGCTTGGGTGAAAGCAGCCCTAAGTATCCAAATAATGATGCAACGCGTCACAGAAACCGTCGTGTTGATATTGAGTACGTTGCTTATCAGAATAAGTATCAGGACAAGGTGGTAGAGCAGGGTTATGACGTCGTAGAGCAAGGTTATGACGTCGTAGAGCAAGTGCGGGTGGTGAGTGAGCCACGTGTGGTTTGGCGGAAAGAATTAATCCCTTCACCTCCGACCTGGGT
>CACVAV010000230.1 GCA_902727945.1 uncultured Thiotrichaceae bacterium
GTGCTGGCGCAGGATGTCGGGATTAAAGGGTTGTTCTCTGACTGGCCTGCGACGGTGACTTATTACGCGAATTGTAAAGGGCTTTAGAGGCGTAGTGCTTTAGCTTATTCCACTGCCAGTTGCGCTAATGGCTTCTGGTGGTGGTTTTTAACTCCACAAATAACCATTCAGAGAAGATTTGTTACCCTCCTGCTTCCTTGTGGATGAATTCAGTTTTCCGGTGGTCGCTTACCACAGCAAGCGAACCAAGCGAACCCTGAAGTGCTGGTATCTGGTATGCCTCCAGGTATGTGAGTTCTGACCAACAAGTCTTATAATGCGACCGAAGCTCATACGAAGCAATCAATAAGGGTGAGATTGTGGTGGGTCAGCGGGCTTTCTTTTTCATAACACTTATTTTACGTGCGATGGCAAGCAATGCAGGTGAAATATCATCCGGGCCATCTTTTAGTAATCTACTGACATCACCCGATGAAAAATAGGTACCACGCTCAGATTTTATGTCTAATGACCGAAAGTAGTCCTTTGTTTTTCCTGTGCTGCCGGTATCAATATATTTTAAAATAATCTGTTCATGAAAGTTTTCAGGTTCTTTTTGTAAAGTAGCTATTTCGCCGGAAATTTCATCTTTTTGGGCTTCTAATAACTCAATTAATTCGGCGATATTGTTATAAGGTTTCATTGAGGCTTGACTCTTTTCGGGGGGGAATTGCGATGCTGTAAACGGCAGGGTTACCGGATGTTTATCATAACAAGAAACGTAAGCCACCCACAATTCTAAAATCCAAAGTCGGCATCGCTCCGGGAATGTGAGTCCTGACAACAGCCGGAGCTTTGCCAGTGGATGGTTACTCATTGTTGCAAAGCAGCAATTTTCACCTTTCATCTCGGTTTGTGCTTTGTGTGGGCAGGTTTTGCTGATACCCTGATTTGCACGGCTTTGACACAATGGCACCCTTACCACACCAGGTCATTCATTTTAAAGGGTATCCTATTTAATGTTTTTTTATTCATTGGGTAGTTCACATCTATGAAGCATAACCATTTTACCGGCAAGCCGGAGTATCAGAGTTTCAATGATGTTTATCGATTTCTGTCAGCCGGTTTAAAAAAGCGGCAAAACAAAGACTTTCTCCATCAAGCCTTACAATACGTTGTTGACGCACAGGATGAAAATGATCATCGTCCGTCCTCACTGGAAATTGCTTATACGCTAAAAAAATTAGGTGTTGATGCACAAACACTGATTGCCACACTACTGACTGATCCGCGCCTACGTGACAAGCTCGATCCACTGTTTCTGGAAGAGCAGTTTAATGAGCGAATTGCTAATCTTGCCAAACATGTTAACTGGCTCAATACGTTCAAAGAAGCTGATTTATCACTGGACTATATCCCGGAGCAAGCCGAAGCCCTGCGCCGCTTATTACTCGCTACCGTCAATGATGTTCGCGCCGTCCTCATCCGCTTAGCCTTTCGTTTACAACGCCTGCGCAAGCTCTATCATGAGCCGCGCAAAACCCAATATGCCATCGCCAAAGAAACCTTAGACATATTTACCCCGCTGGCTAATCGCCTGGGGATTGGCCAATTAAAATGGGAAATGGAAGATTTAGCGTTTCGCTATCTTGATCCGGAAAACTACATGGCTATTGCTAAATCCATGGATATTAATCGCGCCAAGCGTGAGTCTATTATCAATGACTTTGTGGATCAGTTGCAGGGCTTATTTGCCGGAAAGCATCTTCGTGTCAGCGTTTATGGTCGCGCTAAACACTTATATAGCATCTGGAAGAAGATGCAGCGTAAAAATAAGGAATGCCACGAATTAGCTGACCTGTTAGCCGTACGCATCGTCGTCGAGGATATTCCGCAGTGTTATCAGGTGCTGGGTATTGTGCACAGCATCTGGAAACACCTGCCACAAGAATTTGATGATTATATCGCCAACCCGAAAGAGAATGGCTACCAATCTATTCATACTGCGATCTTCGGGCCAATACATCAGGTCGTTGAAATACAGATCCGTACGCAGGAAATGCAGGAGTTTGCTGAACATGGTGTCGCCGCCCATTGGCGTTATAAAGAAGGTAGCAGCCAGGATCAAGCCATGGAAAGCACCATTCAGGCGCTGCGTGACTTGTTGGAAAATCCCGTTGATGACGATAGCCTGCTGGAAGAGTTAAAACCGGCCTTTTTGAATGAGCGTGTTTATTTATTAACTCCGAAAGGTGCTGTTATTGATTTACCCCAAAAAGCGACGGCACTTGATTTTGCGTATTTTGTGCATACAGAAATCGGCCATCACTGTATTGGAGCAGTGGTTAATGGTCAGCGCGTTCCTCTCAGTTACCCCCTAAAATCGGGGGAACGTGTTGAAATTTTGACAGACCCTGCTTCAACACCCAAACTAAGCTGGCTCAATCAGCACAAAAATTATGCTACCACCGCTCGCGCTAACTCGACTATTCGTAGTTGGCTTAAGACTTATTACAAAGATATTGATAATGCCCAATTGATCAATAGTGACAATTTATCGGGTGTGGGCGGGCATAAAGTCGAGGCGGCCCTGTGTTGTCAGCCACAATTAGGCGACAAAATCATGGGGGTATATCAACCCGATGCCTCTATCCTGGTACATCGGGCTACTTGTCCTAATGCCTCAAAAAGCAAGCATGGTTTGCCTATTCTTGAACTCGAATGGGGAGAAAAAACCGATAATGTCAGACAAACCATTCATATTGAAGCTTTCGATCGGTCAGGCTTGTTACAGGATATTACGACCCTGTTAAGCCAAACACAGGCTAATATACTGACACTTCACTCGGTCACCGATACTACCGACCAATCGGTAGCCATCGACTTGTTGATCGAATTAAGTTCAGCAGAAATGAGCCATCACTTGCTGAAGCGTCTGGAGTATATAACCAATGTCTTCAAGGCTGAACTGGTTGAGGGGTAACAGTACGGTCGGGTAAGTGTTTTAAAGATGCCTAACATCCACCCGGTTACTATTGGTGCTTTGCCCGGATCATCACGTACCTCACCCATGATAGACAGAATTTTTTCGCCGATAACCGAAGTCACATACCGCTGGAAAATCGCCTGTGCCTTAACTTGCAACGGCTGACCCTTTTCCGGGTTCACCATCGCCACAAAGTTAACAAACCCCAAAACAGAACGCAGCAATTGCTTAAGCTGCTGTTGACCATGCCGGCTTTGACCGTCCGGAACAGGGTGGCACCTCATCCGTAAAATTTAGTAAATAATATAATTTATGTAATTATGTTTGATGGATCTCTTGAGGCGTTCGATACACCCTTTCCAATGGAAACCTGTATGATAATCAACAAAAAATCGCTCCCGTCAATAGTAACTGTTTGTGCAACGACCTGTGTTCTTATGGTCGGTGTATGGTTACTGTTAGCCAAAACAGTCGACAAAGTTGTCGAGAAGGAAGCGAGAACAACAGCAATACATTGGGCGGGCTATTTTGTTGCTCATCTTGATAATATTGAAACCCTCATCACACAGGGTGTGACTAACCAACAGCAGTCGGCAGTGATCGATAGAGCTGTCGAATTTGGTGAGGTGTTTCGCTTTAAAATCTTTCGCCCTGATGGTACAAACTCATTTGTCTCTGATGAATATAAGCATAGTCAAGATGAGGAGTCTATTAGAGTTGAGAATGAGAAGGCTCTTGGTGTTTTCAGCACCGGCATCAGTAATATTGCAATAAAAGATGGTCGGCAAAGAGCCAATCGCCCGGATGTCTATGTGGAAGCTTACGTTCCGGTAACAGGCAAATCAGGTGCCCGAATTGGTGTCGCAGAAGTTTATATTGACCAAACGGAGATGATGGCTTCACTTAAAGATGGCTTTTATTGGATTGCGCTGTTTTTGCCCGTTATCAGCGCTCTTTTCTTCTTGTTACCTGCACTTGCAATGCTCAGAGAGAGTGCCACTGCCAAAACAGCTAAAGCAGAAGCGGAAGAATTAGCAAATTTTGATGCGTTGACCGGGCTGTATAATCGCCGCTCTTTCAATCATTCAGCCGAAACGTATTTCAAAGGTTATCGTTCGATTGGCACTTTGTTTATTGATATTGATGACTTCAAGCGGATCAATGATGAACATGGACACGATGGAGGTGATGCTTTCCTGCGCAGCGTCGGCCAGACGCTTAAAAGTAAGTTAGGTGAAGATGCTATTTGTTCCCGGTTTGGTGGTGATGAATTTGTAGCCTGTGTGGGTGATGTCATGCCAGATGAATTGCGATTGATAGCTCAAGACATACTAACCAGTATAGCTAAAGGCATGTCGCATCGAGGCCAGATAATTATTGGTCATGTCAGCATCGGCTTGAATATTGCCGGTAGCGACGAACCGCTATCGGATATGTTGCATGCTGCTGATACCGCACTTTACAAATCTAAAAATGAAGGCAAAAACACAATTACTTTTTTCTCAGATGATTTGAGTAATGAGCTTAAACGTAAGCAAAAATTAGAGAAATTACTCAATAAGGCCGTTGACGGCACTGGGTTAGAAATATTTTTCCAACCAATCAATCAACCGGAAACGAAAAAAATTCTTGGATTTGAAGCATTATTGCGTCTCAGAGATGAACAAGGCACGATGATTTCTCCTGATGAGTTTATCCCGCTGGCTGAACGAATGAGGTTAATAGATGACATCGGTAAGTGGGTTTTGTGCGAAGCCGTGAAAACAGCTAAAGAATGGTCGAAAGATACCTTTATATCAGTAAACTTATCCGCGATTCAGTTTGAGCAAGGTGACCTGCCTGATTTTATAAAAGGCCTGCTTTCAGAGCACGGTTTTCCTGCTGGCCGGCTTGAAGTGGAAGTAACTGAAAGTCTGCTCATTAAAGATGATGGCTCGGCACAAAAGCAACTGGCTTTGATTAAAAGCATGGGTGTTTCCATTGCTATGGACGATTTCGGAACCGGGTATTCCAGCCTTGGCTACCTATGGAAATACGGTTTTGATAAGCTTAAAATTGATCGCTCGTTCCTGCG
>CACVAV010000231.1 GCA_902727945.1 uncultured Thiotrichaceae bacterium
GAGCTGGATGAGCTGCGGAATCTGAGCACCAATGCTGATCAGTACCTGATCGATTTGGAGATCCGCGAGAAAGCCCGCACCGGTATCAGCACGCTGAAAGTGGCCTACAACCGCGTACATGGTTATTACGTTGAGGTGCCGCGCTCACAGGTCGCTTCGATTCCGGCAGATTACATTCGCCGCCAGACCTTGAAAGGTGTCGAGCGCTTTATCCTCCCGGAATTGAAGAAGTTTGAGGATAAGGTGCTGTCCGCCCGTGAACGTTCGCTGGCAAGGGAAAAGGCACTGTATGAAACCCTGTTACAGGAACTGGGCACTCACCTGATGCCCCTGCGCCAGACTGCACAGGCTATCGCTGAGGCGGATGTATTGTCTAACTTCGCGGAGCGGGCGAACACACTGAACTACAACTGTCCTGCTCTGGTAAATGGCACGGGTATTGAGATTATTGGCGGTCGCCATCCGGTGGTGGAAAAAACGCTGGATAAACCCTTTGTGGCGAATGATTTATATATGGATTCCAGGCGGCGCATGCTGATGATCACCGGCCCGAATATGGGCGGCAAATCGACGTATATGCGCCAGGTCGCGCTGATTGTGTTAATGGCACACATCGGTTGTTATGTCCCGGCACAAAGCGCCCGCATCGGGAATATTGATCGTATCTTCACCCGCATCGGCGCACAGGATGACCTGAGTACCGGACGCTCTACCTTTATGGTGGAAATGACGGAAGCGGCAAATATTCTGAACAATGCTACGGCACATAGTCTGGTGTTGATGGATGAAATCGGGCGCGGTACGAGTACCTTTGACGGTTTGTCGCTGGCCTGGGCGTTTGCGGAATTTCTGGCGAAGGAGCGTAAGGCATTTACTTTGTTTGCTACGCATTACTTTGAACTGACTGCACTGCCGGAACTGATTAGTACGATTGTGAATGTGCATATTGATGCGGTGGAACATGGTGACAAAATTGTGTTCCTGCACTCGGTGAAAGACGGGCCTGCTAATCAGAGTTATGGTTTGCAGGTGGCGCAGCTGGCGGGCGTGCCTAAGAATGTGATTACTCAGGCTAAGAAGAAACTGATTTCGCTGGAGGATGCTTCGACTTCGCTCAGCAACCAAAAAACAACACCGGTTGAGGGTCAGAATCTGGCGTTATCATTCGGTGCTGCGGAGCCTAAAGATGAGGTGGCTGAGCAGGTTAAAGCTGAGTTGGAGGCGGTTGATCCGGATGAGTTGACGCCGCGTCAGGCTTTGGATGAGCTTTATCGGTTGCGGGGGTTTTTAAACTAAAACTCTCGCAAAAAAACCGTGCCAGCACCTTGCCATACCACCTGTCAAATTTTCCTACAGGTATTACCGCCTATTCAGGCATAGTTGGCATTAGCACCTCGCCAGAACAGGTTGCCGGGTGTCATGAATAAATAATAAAAAATACCGGAGATGCTAATGTTTTCTGCTTGCTCACGTATATTGATAATCTATGGCCTCATGGGCAGCACAGCTTATGCTGCTGATTCTGATCCACAACTCACCGACTTGCTTGATGTACTTTGGCTGACATTGACGGCAATGATTGTATTTTTCATGCAATCTGCTTTCGCTTTGTTGGAAAGTGGTATGTCGCGCGCTAAAAACTCAGTCAATGTCATGATGAAAAATTATTTTGACGTTTGTATCGCGATTTTGATGTTCAGCCTGACCGGATACTGCCTGATGTACGGAACCAGTCTGTATGGCTGGGTGGGCACGGATAACTTGTTTTTGTCCGGTATTACTACCGACAAAGAATATGCCTTCATCTTGTTTAATGCCATGTTTGCTGCAACTGCTGCGACAATTTCCAGTGGTGCAATGGCTGAACGTACCAAATATACATCTTATGTCCTGAGCGCTGTCGTGGTGTCCGGCCTGATTTATCCGCTGTACGCACATTGGGCCTGGAATGACAATGGTTGGCTGAAAGACCTGGGGTTTATTGATTTTGCCGGATCGACAGTCGTGCACTCGGTCGGTGCCTGGGTCGCTTTAGCCGGTATTATTGTGGTTGGCCCCCGGATGGGCCGGTTTGATCCTGAAACACATAAACCCAGAGACATACCAGGTCATAATCTAATGCTGGTCACACTGGGCGGATTCATTTTCTGGTTTGGCTTCTTTGCGTTTAATACAGGCAGTACCGGTGGTTTAAATGGTGAAATCGGTAAAATAGCACTAAATACCGGCTTATCGGGCGCAGCAGGGGCTATAGGCGTCATTCTGGTCAGCTACCTACGTAGAATACCTCTGCTGTTGACATCAACGATCAATGGCAGCCTTTCAGGCTTGGTAGCGATTGCCGCCGGCTGTGCAACGACTGAGCCATTGCTGGCTATCCTGACCGGCCTTATTAGTGGCGTAGTGTTTAGTTTCGCTCGTGAATTAATTCTGAAGATGCGTCTTGATGATGCTGTCGATGCTATCTCGGTACATGGTATTGCCGGTTTGTGGGGCACGCTGGCAGCCGGGTTGTTTTATAGTGGTGACATGTTTAACCCTGAACGGATCATAATTCAGGTCTTTGGTATTGCGGTTGCATTTGCCTGGGTATTGCTGGCCTCATTCATTGTCTTCTACCTGCTCGATGCCATTCTTGGACTACGTTCTGAAAGTATGGATGAACAACGCGGGCTGGATTATTCCGAACATAACGAGATTGGTTACCCCGAATTTCAAAAAACAACCTTTCGCATTAATTAAACGGACAGAATCATGCTATTGGACTCGCGCACCCGACCGGTTCATCAGGTATTAGAAACTTACTTACCGCCTGATGTATTAGCTTACGCCCTGCGTTTATGGAGTGAGCATTATATACATATGAAAAATGTGTCAATGTTGCCATTCGTTGATGCTTTCTATGACCGGCAACCTTTACCCCATAGCCGTCAGCACATTTATAAAAGCCTTTTGCCTGCTTTGATGGAAGTACTGGATGCCTGTGAAAATTTTGATGAGTCAACAACAGAACTCTATGAATTTCCTGATTATGATCTGGCAGGTACTCCGGGTTCAGTAACACCATCAACGCCAGCTACCGATGCAACACAAAGCGGAGCCACGCAAAATAAGTTAGTGCAACCAGCCCCGCCAGCTCATCGGCATAATTCTGTAGTTGCATCCGGTCAGCCAGCTCAACAACATCAACCAGTGATTGAGCCGGAGATAGTACGGGATGAAAGGTGGCTGATTTTCTCAATGTTTGTCACAAAACTGATGAAAGCATTGCCTGCGGAGAAACGCCAAAAAATGCTATTTCATCATCGTAAAGACTTAACCAAAGCCGTCCCCAAAACAGTCGCACAGCCTTTTTATGATTGGTTAATGCAAACAAATACCGACTATTTTGAACATGCCGATATGGACAATACGAGTATGAGAAAGGCTGTCCATAGCATTTATGCCGGTTTATGTAATTATCTCGGGCCACTGGAAGCAGACGATATGTTGGTGAGGGCAGTTAATCTCATAGAGGATAAATTTTCCCGGGACTCACTGGATATTCGGGAGTTATTGTGAAAAAAGGCTGCACCAGAGAATCTGGTGCAGCACAACATATTTACACTTCGTCATTCAACCAATTAATCCGGTACAAATCACGGCGTCTGTCCAGATAATTCCGCACCGAACCTTCATGTTTCAATTTATCTAATTTCTCCAGATCCAGATCAACAATCAGGGTCATCTCTGTATTTGGCGTGGTCTCCGCCATGATGGCATCGTGTGGAAATGAGAAGTCTGAGGGTGAGAAAACCGCCGATTGCGCGTATTGAATATCTGCACCTTCGACTTTAGGCAGGTTACCCACGCTGCCTGCAATCACCACATAACATTCATTTTCGATGGCCCGGGCCTGGGCGCAGCAACGCACGCGCAAATAAGCATTTTTAGTGTCTGTCCAGAACGGCACAAATAGTAACTGCATGCCCTGTTCTGCCTGTAAACGTGCCAGTTCAGGAAATTCAACATCATAACAAATTAATATACCAATTTTACCGAAATCGGTATCAAACACATTCAGGTTATTACCACCCTGCATAATCCAGGCACTTTTTTCATAAGGGGTCGGATGAATTTTGTACTGTGATTCCAAAGTGCCATCACGGCGGCAAAAGTAGGAGACATTATACAACTGACTATTTTCCATCACTGGTATTGAGCCTGCAATAATACTAATGTTATAACTCACCGCCAAACGCGAAATAGCTTCAACAATTTCTTCAGAAAACTCTGCTAAAGCTTTAATGGAATCAATAGAGCTTTGATGCGGCTCTATCCCCATCAGCGGCGCATTAAAAAACTCAGGCAATAAAGCCAGGTCACACTGATAATCTGAAAGGGCATCAATAAAGAATTCAACCTGTTGAATTAGCTCATCAACAGATTTCAGTGAACGCATCTGCCATTGCACACACCCCACTCTGGCTGAAGTTTTCACCGCACCAAACAGCGGTGTTTTTTGCTTATCGAAGTATAAATTCGTCCACTCCAATAAGGTTGCATAGCCTTTTGAGTCCTTATCCTCCGGTAGATAATCCGTGAGCACCCGTTTCACTTCAAAACCATTGGACAACTGAAAAGTCAGGATCGGATCATAAATTTCTTTCTTTTTAACCAACTCAATGTATTTTTGCGGCGACATAACTTTAGCGTGATTTTTATAATTCGGTATACGCCCACCCGCGACAATGGATTTAAGATTCAGACTCTGGCAGAGTTCTTTTCTGGCTTCGTATAAGCGCCGCCCCAGACGCATACCCTGATAGTCCGGATGTACAACGACTTCAATACCGTATAACACATCACCTCTGGGGTCATGTGTCGTCAGGTAAGCATCACCGGTAATTTCATCATAGGTATGACGATCACCAAACTTGTCATAATCAACGATTAACGAAAATGCAGCTGCGACCACCTGGCCATGATCTTCTATACAAATTTGCCCGTCGGGAAACGTTGACAGCTGAGACCTGAACTGTTTCTC
>CACVAV010000232.1 GCA_902727945.1 uncultured Thiotrichaceae bacterium
ACCCGTCAGTGGCAGTCTCCATCTTTATGCACAAACCAACGGTAGTGCACATCCTGTTTCTCCCTTGCACC
This sequence comes from uncultured Thiotrichaceae bacterium, assembly GCA_902727945.1. Taxonomy (GTDB): domain Bacteria; phylum Pseudomonadota; class Gammaproteobacteria; order Thiotrichales; family Thiotrichaceae; genus Thiolinea. The sequence continues at coordinate 72 of CACVAV010000232.1, forward strand.
AGCCTTATCTGGACTTATTATCACCCGCAGAGGAATGGAAAATACCCCTGACCTGGCTTATTTGGCTCCTGCTCTTTTTAAAGATTATTGCTATGTTCTGGCTTACCCGGAAGTATAAACAGTGCAGTCAAAAGACTGAAAAACCTACTGAGCTAACAGAATGATTTTTCCTGCAATATTAATTGGTAGTGGCGTTATTACCACCAGTTTGATGGTGTATAAAAAGAAACGCAATACCAAAACATTATGGTCAAAAAAGATTGATCAGCCGCCGGTCAATGCACCGATTAAATCCTTGCTCGAACAACATCAGCAGGATATGCAGCAACGTAAACAAGAGGCCAGTCATGAATTGAAGCTCTCGACTGCCGCGATGGCTGCTACCGGTTTGGCAGCCTTGCTTTACTCACCACTATTGCTAATTGGTTTGCCGCTCACACTCTATAGCTCGGCACCAATCTTCCGTGATGCCTGGGTATACTGGAAAGAAAAACGCAAACTTCATTCCAGTACGATTGATTCTATTGCCATTGTCGGTACGCTGGCCACTGGCTACTTTTTTACGGCGACACTAATCAATGTGCTGTATTTTTTAGGTCAGAAGATACTGCTGAAAACAGAGACCGACTCCAACCGGCAACTGCTAAAGTTATTTGGTGACCAGCCACAACATGTATGGCTCTGGTGTGATGGCGCTGAACTGGAAGTACCTTTCAGCCACGTACAGCCTGGGCAAGTCGTGGTTGTCCATGCCGGGGAAAGTATCCCTTTTGATGGTGAAGTCATTACAGGTGTTGCAACGGTGGACCAACACATTCTGACCGGTGAGTCCCGACCAAAGGAAAAACAGCCGGCTGATAAAGTTTTCGCCAGCACGTTACTCACCAGCGGAAAATTACATATTCGGGTAGATAAAGCGGGTAAGGATACAGTGGCCGCCCAGATTGGCGAGGTATTACAAAATACTCTGGACTTTAAATCGAGCATCGAAGCCAGAGGTACACGCATCGCCAACCGCATGACCCTGCCCACTTTAGCCCTGGCCGGGATTGCCTTAAGTACCAAGGGGCCATTAAGCGCAGTTGCGATTACCAACTGTAATTTTTCAGACATTATCCGCATCACTATCCCGCTGGGTGTGCTTAATCACCTTAAAATGGCAGCAGAGCACGGCATTCTGATTAAAGACGGTCGGGCGCTGGAACTGCTGGGTGAAGTAGATACCGTTGTCTTCGATAAAACCGGTACCCTGACCCGGGAGGAACCTGAGGTAGGCTGGATTTATCGTTGTAACACGCTAAGTGATGTACAAATTTTATCTCTGGCAGCTGCCGCTGAATACCGCCAGACTCATCCGGTAGCACGCGCCATTCTTGCCGCAGCCAAACAACGTGGCGTCAAGGTAAAACCCAGTGACCACACCCGTTTTGAATTAGGCCACGGTATCTGTGCTCAAATTCAGGGAAAAAACGTTCTGTTGGGTAGTCAGCGTTTCATGAACAAGGAAAATATTACTATCCCGGAACAGGCTGAATGGCATGAAAACGAGGTGGGGCATTCACTGGTCTATCTGGCTGTAGATGGCGAACTGGCGGGCGTCATTGAGCTTCAGCCACAAACACGTCCGGAAGTCCCCGGCATCATTCGTAAGTTACGCAAACGTGGTCTGAAACTATGTATTCTTTCCGGCGACCATGAGCAGCCGACCCGGCAGCTGGCAGAATCATTGGGTATCGAACAATACTTCGCCGAAACGTTGCCGGAAGATAAAGCCCGTCATATTGAGGCATTGCAGGCACAGGGACACAAAATCTGTTTTATCGGTGATGGCATTAATGATGCTGTTGCGATGAAAAAAGCTCAGGTGGCTATCTCACTGGCGGGTGCAACCACCGTTGCAACAGATACTGCCAGCATTGTGCTGCTGGATAAAAGTCTGCAACAACTGGATGGCCTATTTACACTCGCCAAAGGTTTTAACCGCAATATGAAATCCGGGATGGCATGGTCACTGCTACCGGGTATCGTCGGTATCGGTGCAGTATTTGCACTGCATATGCGGATTTATGGTGCAATGGGCTTGTATCTGATCAGCCTGGGAGCAGGAGCAACCAACTCGATGCTCCCCCTGTTAAAGCATAAAGAAAAGAACGGGGTGCATCAAAAAAATGTTAAGAATTGTTAAATTACCTTCCAAGATTCCCGCTGCTTGTCTACCCTTCAACTCATGGATCATGGCCCCATGAAAGTTTAAAATCTGCCCGGGTCATGGAATATGAAATTTTATAATAATGAGGAGAATCCAATGTTTCCCTATAGTAATAGAGTCATACTACCAATCAGCGGTTTTTCTCTCGCTTTGCTGGTGTTTGTCACACCTGCACTGGCACAGTCCGGAGGTGCCGGTGACTTTCTTTCTGCGGATAAAAAGGGCAGTGCTGCTGCGAATGCGCTGTTTGATCGCAAAGCTCCGTCTAAGGGCGGTGTTAAACCCCCGCAAGGCTGGTCAGGTAAAGGTAGTGCGGGTTTGGTGGTTTCGACAGGGAATACCGAAAACAATAGTGTCAACTTAGGACTTAATGTCACATACATTAATGATCCCTGGCGCCATACTGTAGCGGCTACTACCTATTTTGCTGAAAATAATGGTGAAAAAGAGGCTGAACGTTATGCCATTAGCCATAAAGCAAACTATTCAATGGGTGACAGCGGTTATGTATTTAATTTTTTGAGTTATGACTCCGATGAATTCGCGAATATCGATTCACGTCTGGCAGATGTAGTCGGTTATGGGCGCAACCTGATTGATACTGAAAAACATAATCTGGATGTTGAGTTAGGTGTGGGTTATCGTCAAACTCGATTTACTAATAACGACCCGGATTCTGATGAAACGGTCGGACATGCAGGTTTGAATTATATAGGCCAAATAACTCCCACCACGACACTGACTGAAAACCTGTTGATACAAGGTGGCAGTGACAATATTTTTACTGAATCTGTGACTGCCCTGAGTGTCAAAATGACTGACAAACTATCACTCAGTTTGAATTACACGGTGCGTAATAATAGCGAGGTAGCCGAAGGCAGGGAGAAAACCGACACGGTCACCAGCATAAACCTGGTGACCGGGTTCTGAGGTGGAGAGCACGTCTATACCCCGCCAGGTTATACGCGAGTCCTTCCAGCCTGGTGAACAGGCCGTTGGAAATACTGACTGACTGAAAAACAATTGGAGCGTTATGAGGAAATTGTTACACGCAGGCCGTAGCCAGACTATGTGGAATGGCTGCACCACGGTGGATGTATCGGTCAAGCTATGCAGCTAATTAAATTTCTTGAGCGGGAAACGACTGAGCCTTATACCCCGGTCATACTAATTGCCATTATTTCCGGCATGGCCAATAGCCTGTTAATCGGTCTTATTAACCACGCTGCTGAAGCCGTCGCCAAACAAGAAGATCTGACACAATATTTTCTGATGTATATGATCGCCTTTGCTCTATTCTTATATGGGCAATGGTATGCATTCGAGCGGGCTATCCTGCTCATTGAAGAGGCTATTTTCCAGGTCAGAACCCGCCTCACTGGCAAAGTGCAACAGGTCGAACTGGCTTTCATGGAGAACATGGGAGCCAATACGCTTTATGGCCGCCTGACCCAAAATGATACGTTGATTTCACAATCCGTGCCGATGATTGTCGGTACCCTTCAGATGTTTTCACTGATGGTATTTTCCCTGATTTACCTGGGTTATATCTCACCTATCAGTTTTATCATGACATTGGTTGCAATGAGCTTAGCGGTTATATACTTTTTGGCGCAATCGGATTTTATTAAAACTGCACTGCAAGAGGTTCACGAAAAAGAAAAAATCTATTTTAAATCCATTTCTCATTTAGTGAACGGCTTCAAAGAAATCAAGATCAATCACCAAAAAGGGCAGGATTTATTACAACGTATTGCTACAGTTTCAAAAAGCGCACAGGATATTAAAGCAGGTTTCAGAAAACGGGAGTCGCGTTTATGGAGTTTTGGCCGCTTATTCATTTATATATTGCTGCCCATTGTAGTTTTTATTATACCCAACTTCAGTCATGAACACACTGGCAACCTTTTCAAGATTGCTGCAACTTTAATATTCCTGATTGGGCCAACCAATATGCTAGCCAACATGATTCCCATGATGAGCCGGGTCAATGTGGCCATTGATGACTTGTTTGCCCTTGAACAAGAAATGGATGCAGCCATTGTTAATTATAATACCCATATAGATGGGCGTGATCATGATAATCAGAAAAACTTTAAGTGCATAACAATAAACCAGATCAGTTTTACCTATCCTGATAGCACAGGAGTGGCTTTCGCTGCCGGGCCTTTTAACGAAACAGTCAAAAAAGATGAACTGTTGTTTATTATCGGCGGGAATGGCAGTGGTAAATCAACCTTCCTTAAATTGTTAACTGGCCTCTATTATCCAAATGAAGGTGGGCTTTACCTAGACAATACGCTGATTGACAATACTAACTATCCACATTACCGCAACCTGTTCTCCATTGTTTTTACTGACTTCCATCTATTCAATAAGTTTTATGGTGTAGCTGATGTAGATGTAGAGAAGGTTGATTACTGGCTAGAAAAAATGTGGATGCAAGACAAGGTCAAATACCAGGACGGCGGCTTTACCAGTACCGACCTTTCCACCGGACAACGTAAACGCCTGGCCTTTATTGCTGCCATGCTGGAAGACAAACCCATTCTGGTCATAGACGAGTTCGCTGCTGACCAGGATCCACAATTCCGCCAATATTTTTACGAAAAATTACTCGGCGAAGTCAGGGATATGGGTAAAACTATTATTGCCGTCACACACGATGACCATTATTTCCATGTGGCTGACCGGGTGTGGAAGATGGATGAAGGCCGAATTGAGTTACACAG
>CACVAV010000233.1 GCA_902727945.1 uncultured Thiotrichaceae bacterium
GCTTCATCCTCCACCACCGGCAACCACATAAAACGTGGCGGGTTTTCTATCACTGACGCACCAGCAGCGGGCGAATATTCGATATTCAGGCGACCGGCTTTTGGTTCATCAAGGTAATTATTTTCCGGGCGATTACTCATGCTTGGGCACCTTAACATACTGTTTTATAGATCAAAAAAATACGCCCACCCCAAAGGGCAGGCGTATCCGAGGAGAGAGTGTATTACTTGGCAGCGTACTGACGTGCGTAAGCGGCCTGCATTACTTCAAGCACTTTGCTATAGCCTTTCTTTTCCAACTGTTCCATATAGTTGTCCCAGTCTTTTTCAATATCACCGTTGCCCAAAATCCATGCCTGCTGACGCTCCAGCATGTAGTCACGGATAGAACCCCAGTACTTATCATAAACTTTCTGCTCTTCGGCATTGAAAGCCACACCCAGGAACTGAGGAATCAGATAATCACCTTCGTCATAAAGCGCAATCCCTTCCAGAGCGTGCTTGTTAGACCACTGCTCTTCATAACGATAATCCTGATAATAACCACGGCCTTGCAGCTGAGCACCAATCGTATACAGAAAGTTATTCACCGGAGTATCACTATTCAGAATAGCGTCAGTGAATGTTGGCTTGCCGTCAATCATGGTGTAATGCTCGCCTTCAACACCGAAGTTAGCCAGACGGCGACCTTCTTCAGAGAACCAGAAGTCGAAATACTTAATGGTTTCAACAGGATGCTCATTCGTATGACCAATCGCCCAGCCATCCGGCTTAATCGGAATACGACGATGCTCTGCAACGCGTTTACCTGAAATAGAAGCAGGTGGTGCAAACGCTTTAAACTGAATGCCTTCTACTTTATCCGCCAGTGAATCATTGTAGCCCGCTGTTGAAGCAAACCAATCGTGAGTCATACCCCCCAGATTCTCACCTAACAGGTAATCACGTGAGCTGGAACCACGGGTAAAGACTTCCGCATCAATCAAACCTTCTTTGTACCATAACGCAATGTTCTTGATGCCTTCGCGGTAGCCTTCACCCGCATAAGGGTGCTTCAGCTTGCCTTCGTCAACATAGAAGTCATGGTAAGTGTCAGATCCGGAAGAACGACCATCCCACAAGGTCACTAAACGCAGTACTTCCGGCCATTGACGTGCAAAAAACGGAATTTCATCCTTCTCACCGTTACCATTCGGATCCATGTCACGGAAAGCTTCCAGTGTCTTTTTCAGCTCATCAACGTTTTCAGGTGCCTTAAGACCCAGCTTCTTTAACCAATCCTGACGAATAAAGTAAGCACGACCGTATTTTCCATCCGGAAGATAGGGGATGTAGTACATATTGCCATCAGCTGCCTTCAATGCAGAGGCAATGTCCGGGTTCTTTTCAAAGAATGCTTTCAGGTTAGGCGCATGTTCTTCAATCAGCTCATTCAGTGGCAGGAACGCACCTTCAGGGCCGTACTGATTAACGAAATCTTTGATGCGGCTTGAACCGACAATATCAGGGATTTTGCCTGATGCCATCATCAGATTTAATACTTCAGTTTTACCATTGTTTTCACTATCAGAAACCGTATTAGCACCGACCGTTGCATCTTTCAGATGAATATTGGTCATCTTCCGGGCGGTTTGTTCAACCGGCCATTCTTCCAGATAACGCGGATAGCGCTTGTGGTTCATCTGAATGGTGAGTTCTAACGGCTCATCAACGATTTTGTGGTCACTACCATGACCATCAGCAAAAGCCGGGCCGGTAGTACTGATTGCTGTGGCGGCCAGTATGGCTGCCGTGAGTTTTAAATATCGCATTGGTGTCCTCCTACAATAGCAATAAATATAAAAGATGATGTGTTCATACTTGTACGTAACATTTTTTCATAGCGCTTCTTTATAACGCAAAGGCTGCATTATTCTTTCACTCCACCCAGCAGAATACCTTTATTAAAGTACTTCTGGATAAAAGGATAAAACAGCAGAACCGGAATAATCGAGCACACGATAATCGCAGCATTGACCGTTTCCGCACTGAAAGACGAAGTAATTAAGCTCGCTGAAAATTCATGATCATCGGATAGTTCTGCAATCGTTTTGCGTAAAAACACCTGCAAAGGTACTTTATCCTCATCCTGAAGCAGGATCATCGCCCAGAAGAAGCCGTTCCAGCGGGCAACCACGCAAAACAAAGTAATAGTTGCAATGGCAGGCTTTGACAGCGGGATAAAGACTTTCCAAAGTATCTGGAACTCATTCGCACCATCCATCCGCGCCGCTTCCTCAAACGAGCTGGGAATACTTTCAAAGAAATTACGTAACAGAATAATATTAAAGGCGTTAACCGCAAAGCCAATAATGATTCCCCAATAGCTGTCTAACAGCCCCAGATCGCGCATATTCAACCAGAAAGGAATCATGCCGGCATTAAACCACATGGTGAACGCGACGATCAGGTTCCAGTATTTCCGCCCCAGTAGCTGAGGTCGTGATAGCGCGTAAGCACCGGGGATAACAATCAGCAGGCTCATAATCGTGCCGCCGATAGTATAGATAAAGGTGTTCCCGTAAGAAATCCAGAACTCCGGTTGCACGAGAATGTTCTGATAAGCAGCCAGTGTTGCCTCAACAGGCGTCAGAACAACCACACCTGAGCGGGCTGCCATGCCGGAGCTGAATGACACAGCTGCAATGTAGATAAACGGGTAAAGGGTAGCCAGTGTAAACAGACCGACCAGTACCATATTAATGCGGACAAAGAACTTGTCGCCACGCGAGTAAAGATTCATGTTTGACATAGTTCAGCCCTCACCATAAAGATGTTCTGGAATAACGTTTCGAGATCGTATTAGCGGTCATCACCAGAATGAAAGCCACAACAGCATTGAACAGACCTGCCGCTGCTGCGAGGTCGTATTGCCCTGACTGTATTCCCTGACGATAAATGAAGGTATTCACTACATCCGCAGTGACATAAGTCGCAGGCTGATAAAGCAGAATAACCAGTTCAAAACTAACTTCCAGCAGGTTACCAATACGGATAATCAACATAATCAGAATGGTCGGCAATATCGATGGGATCGTGATTTTCCACATCATCTGCCAGCGTGATGCCCCGTCGACCACCGCACTTTCGTACAGTGAGGGATTAACCCCCGCAATCGCTGCTAAGAATACGATGGAGGCAAAACCTGCTTCCTGCCAGATACCGGAACCAATGAATATCGGCCGGAACCATTCCGGTTTAGATAAGAAGTAAACCGGATCTACGCCAAACCATCCCAGCACGGTATTAACGATACCGGCAGAAGGTGAAAATGCAGTAATAACAATACCCGCCAGAATAACGGTAGAAATAAAATGTGGCAGATAAACAATGGTTTGCGCACCTTTTTTGTACCATTGATTCAGAATTTCATTAAACATCAGCGCCAGAATAATCGGTGCCGGAAAAGCAAACAGCAGGTTATACGCACTTAAGATAGCCGTATTTTTAATAGCCCGGATGAAGTCATCATTTTCAAATAATGTCTGGAAATGCTCAAAACCGATCCACGGGCTGCCCGCTATGCCTTTAAAGATACTGTAATCTTTAAAGGCGATCTGAAGGCCGTACATGGGCGTATAAAGAAAGGTAAAAAACCAGATCATCGCCGGCGCTAACAGCACATAAATCTGCCACTCCTTCTTAAAATGCTGAATCAACCACTGAGACTTTTTCTGTAGATTAGTCATATAACTCCCCTCCTACTTAAGCCGTTCAGGATAATCAAAAACATTACCTGTTTCGCGGTCAAACACTTTGATCATCCCGGGCTTGAAGTGGAAGGCGTTAAGGTTTTCAAGGTGTTTTATATCACCGTGAGTTTCAGCCTTAACCACAAAAGGTTTATCCATCACTGTTGTGTGTAACAAGGCTTCCGAACCCAATGTTTCGATCAGGTCAAGCTCGACACCGATGGAACTGGTATCAGCATCCGCCTGAGTCATAATGTGTTCAGGGCGAATCCCCAAGGTCACTTTACGCCCGTGATCACTGCCACTTAACTCGTTTAATGCCGGTAACTCAAGGCTATTATCGCCAAAATTAGCGAATAACTTATCGCCTCTGGTTTCGACTTCAGCCTCAATCTGATTCATCGGCGGTGAACCGATAAAGCTGGCGACGAAGATATTTTTCGGATGGTTAAACAAATCCATTGGCGTACCGATTTGTTCGATACGACCATCAGCCATCACCACAATCCGGTCGGCCAACGTCATGGCTTCTACCTGATCGTGTGTTACATAAATACTGGTCACACCCAGCCGCTTGTGCAGACGTTTAATTTCAGCCCGCATCTGCGTTCGCAGCTTGGCATCAAGGTTAGACAACGGCTCATCGAACAAGAATACTTTAGGATGACGAACAATTGCCCGTCCCATCGCTACCCGCTGACGCTGACCACCGGAGAGGTCAGCAGGTTTACGCTCAAGATACTCAGTCAGCCCCAAAATTTCAGCCACTTCAGCGACTTGTTTGGTAACTTCGTCTTTGGGTACTTTACGAATTCTTAAACCGAAAGCAATATTTTCAGCAACGTTTAAGTGGGGATAAAGCGCGTAATTCTGGAAGACCATCGCCACATCACGGTCTTTGGGGGAAACATTGTTGACGAGCCGGTCATCAATAGTGAGTGTGCCATCAGTGATTTCCTCAAGGCCTGCTACCATGCGGAGTGTGGTTGATTTCCCACAGCCGGAAGGCCCGACCAATACCACAAATTCCTTTTCAGCCACATTCAAGTCAATACCATGAACAACTTCAATATCGCCATAACATTTGACTATTTTATCAAGCGTTACACCTGCCATTTTTCCTCCTACTACCTGACGCGATAAGCATAATGCCTACCACTAAGTACGACGTTTAAATCGTCCTGAATTAAGTACTTCAATAAAATCTAGCAGGTTGGCATGAGAAGAAAGCTCATCAACCTCCCATTCTAAAGAACCAACGTGTTT
>CACVAV010000234.1 GCA_902727945.1 uncultured Thiotrichaceae bacterium
GCGGTACCCGGCAGATGTTGTAAAGCTTCCGGCTCTAACTGCAAACCTAAACCAACTGCTAATGAGATAGCAAAAATCATCATATTACGACGATCCCAGTCCACATCAGACAGCATGTTAATACCGGCAGCCGCCACCATACCAAACATGATAATGACACCGCCACCCAGCACCATAATTGGAATGGTTGAAATCGCTGCACCTACTTTTGGCACCAGACCACAAACGATCAGGAACAAAGCGCCAATGGTCACCACATGGCGACTCATCACACCTGTCATAGATATTAAGCCCACGTTCTGGCTGAAAGAAGTGTTAGGCAATCCACCGAAAATACCGGCAATAGTGGAACCCAAACCATCAGCATACGTCGCGCCTGCAATTTCTTTATCCGTCGCTTCGCGGCCAGCACCCCCTTTAGTGATACCGGATACATCACCGACGGTTTCAATCGCAGAGATCACCGCCATAAAACAAAAACCGATCACTGCAGCCGTACTCAGCTCAAAGCCCCAACGGAAAGGTTCAGGCACAACAAACCACGGCGCGTTCGCCACGTTGCCAAAATTAACCAGACCGAACAGCATGGCAACGACGTAACCGACTATCAGACCAATCAATACAGCAGCGACTGACCACATGCCGCGCATGAAAAATTTCACACCCATCGTAGTGAAAATAACAACCAGCGCAATACCCCAGTTCAGCAGGCTACCAAAGGACTCTGTGCCTTTAGCTGGCACGCCACCGGCAGCATATTGAATGCCTACCTTCACTAACGCCAGACCAATCATCAATACAACCAGACCCGTCACCAGCGGTGGTAAAGCAAAACGGATTTTACCAATGAAGGTACCGAGAAACGCCTGGAAGATACCACCGACAATGACACCACCCATTAGAGCAGCCATGGTTTCTATACCCTGCCCTGCGACCAATGGAATCATAATCGGTAGAAAAGCGAAGCTGGTGCCCTGAACAATCGGCAACTTAGCGCCTACCGGCCCCATGCCGATGGTTTGAATCAATGTCGCGATACCCGCAAATAACATGGCCATCTGAATCATGTATAGCATATCGGGAAAGTTAGGCGAGTTGGAACCAAAACCAAAACCCGCAGCACCCGCAACAATAATAACCGGGGTCACATTACTGACAAACATCGCCAGTACATGCTGGATACCCAGCGGAATTGCTTTTAAAAGTGGCGGGGTGTAATTGGGGTCACGCAGCTGCTCGGGCGTACCTATGGACATAGTAATTCCCTCTCTGGTTGATGAACGGCAGGTAAATAGTAAAACAGAGAATACATAAACAATAAAAAGTTGTATACATAAAATGCAAATAACGTATCCATGTTGTATGACCACCCACACCTTTTTGGTCACTTACCCACCCTATAAAAACCATAAATCAAGCACAAAACACCGCCCAACTCCCAAATTGTCAACAATTGGATGTAAAACCATTGAAACTCAACGATTTAAGGTTATTATTGTCAACACAACAAATTATTATCGCTCTGAGGAATTATAGATGGCATTTCGGTCAGTTTGTCAGTCACAAGAGCCTGTCACCATTGCAGATCGCATGTTCCAGGACTTGCGGCGCTCTATTCTTGAAGGTGGAATGCCGGCGGGTAAGAAAATCAGCGAACCCGAACTGGCTGCCGCTTATGGTGTCAGTCGCGGCTCTTTGCGTGAGGCCATCGGTAAACTTGAAAACTGCAACCTGGTCACCCGCCGCCCGAATATTGGCGCAAGAATCATCAGTTTTTCCATCGACCAATTAATGGAAATTTACCAAATTCGTGAAGCAATGGAGGGCATGGCAGCACGACTGGCGGCACAAAATATGACGGAGCAGGAAGTGCAAAATCTGCAGGAACTCATAAAACGCCAGAAAAGTTCTACTCCGGAGCAACCCGAAAATAACAACTTGAAGCATGATCCTGATCTGGATTTCCACTTCTGTGTCATTAAGGGCAGCCAGAATGAACGCCTGATCCGGATGTTATGCCAGGATCTTTATGATCTGGTGCGTTTTTATCGCCTGCGCCTGAATCCGGGATTCACACCCAAAGCACAGATTGAACATGAACTGATTGTTGATGCCATCACCCGTCGCGATGGTGAAATGGCTGAAGTACTGATGCGCCACCACATTCGCGCCTCACGTGACCGGGCGAAGTTACAACTGGAAAATATGACACCTGAGGAACTGGGTGTGCATGAAAAATAGCCTGATGACAGATCCAATAACTCTCAGTTTCCCTCAGCGTAAACCATCGATAATCTGGTCAGCCAACTCGCTCAACAAATGACTCTGAGCGCGGACGATCGCCTCAACAGACGCATCATTGACCTGACGCTCCAGATTAAATAGAGCAGCACGGACACCCTTGCCTGTCTTGGCATACTGTAATTGCCAGCGCCCACGTAGCCGGGCTTTCCCGGCAGGCATGCCATCAAACTGCGCCACAGAGATAGTCACCTGATACAACGGCGTCTGCTCCAGCTCCCAGGGCACAGTCCGCACTTGGGTATCCGGCAAGCGCATCTGTAAGTGCTGAGCTAATGTACTGGTAAATTCGTCTTCCAGTTCACCGCCCCACTGATGTAACTCAGACACCTCAACTGAGTACTCATCCTTGCGTAGTACAACGCCTTGCCGATCCAGCAAACTGGGCACATGCACCGGCCCGACACCCAGCGACGGTAACGGCTTAGCTGGTTTCACGCTATTAGCAGCAGTAGTGCCTGAACCTGAAGATAGCGTATGGTAAATCGTTGGCGGACTGCCCGAACAGGCCGTCAGTAAAATCAGCAGCACCAATAAACCAACCACCCGACTCACGCCCATAAATGGCTCCATCATTTTACCCCCCGCTTACCACGTAAAACAGATTCGGGCTGCTGCTCCAGTTGCTCGGTCAATAAACGCACCGAACGTGCCATTCTGGTGACTTCTTCCATCATTTCTGCGACCTGATGTTGAGTGGGTGAGTTTTGCGCCAACATACGATCAAGGTGTGTCAAGGTGCCCTGTAAACGCTGCATGGTTTTATTCAATTCATGCGTACTACGCGAGAAGTCCATACTGGCTTTATTAATCGTACCGCTGGTACTGCGCACCGCTGGCAAGGTTTCCTGATCCACTTTTTTCAGCATCTGATTAACAACCGGCAGCGTTTCCTGATCAATCTTATTCATCATCCGCGCCGCCGCAGGCAACGTTTGTTTGTCCACCCGCTGCATAACCTTACTGGTGTCTTCTGTCAGCTGGTTAACCCCTCTCGCCAACGTCGGCAAGGTCTGAGAGTCAAGCCGCTGCATGACCTTGCTGGTATCTTGTGTCAATTGATTAACTCCTCTCGCTAACGTCGGCAAGGTCTGAGAATCCACCCGCTGCATCACCCGACTAACATCTTTACTGACCTGATCGAGATTACCGCTAAGCGATGGCAGGGTTTTCTGATCCAGCTGACGCAATACTTTTGAGGCATCATTGGTCAGCGTCGGCAAAGTATCCGATTCGAGCTTAGCTAATAGCTGACTAATATCTTCCATCGTCTGCCGGGCGGCCACTACCGTTGTTTCTGTTTCACCCAACACCTGATTCATGCTATCCACCGTATCGTCCAGTTTACTGCTTTGCATAAAACTACTAATGCTTGCCAGTGTTACTTTGACATCCTCGGCAATCCCCAACGCCAGCTCAGATATTTCTTCGACCTGTGTGGTACTGGTGGGGAAAACAGCATGGAACTGACCACGCTCGATGCTGGCGGGTGCGGCTTTTTTATCGAAGCTCAACGCCACGTATTTTTGCCCTGTTAACAGATTGCCACTCTGCAACGTCGCCCGCATGCCCTTATCGACCATGCCTTCCATAAACTCCGCGCTGCCTTGTTCGGTAATATCCTCCGAGAACCGTTGCGGCTCGATAGCAATCAATACCGGAATGCGTACATCCAGACTGCCCGGATCAAGGTGCATTTTAATCTTCTCGACAGCACCCACCCGTATACCCTGAAACTCAACCGGCGCGCCCTCTCCCAAACCGCGCAGAGAACCGTTAAAATACACCGTATAATACAGCCGGTTGGCATACTGTTTTTCGCGGCTACTGTCAAAATTAGCGTACAGTGTAAATGAACTGAATTCTTCACTGGCCATGCGGTTATCACCCACCTCACGCGGTGAATCAAACGCAATGCCACCAATAATAAGAGAGGTCAATGATTCCATACGAAACTCAGCACCCACCGAATTCATTTTGAACTCAGCGCCACTGGCATTCCAGAACCGCGTATCCTTATTCACAAACTGATAATAGGGCTGATCAATAAACACACCCAACTCAATCTGTCCTGACTCCTCAGATAACTTATACCGGATCACCTCACCAACTTCTAACTGCTTATAAAACAACGGTGAGCCAATATCCAGCGACCCCATTGATTCAGTCACCAGTGTAAATTCCCGGCCAGGCCGGTCAGGCTTAACGACGGGTGCACCCTCCAGACCCTCATAACAAAACATCGAACCGTCATCATTCAATTGGTTTTCCGGACGCTCCGGAATCATGCCGACATAAGTACCGGAAAACAGTGTCCCCAAACCAGAGACCTCAGCACCGCGCACACGGGGTTTCACCACCCAGAATTGCGCACTGCAATCCAGCCAGCGGCTGATCGATTTACCCAACGACAGTGTCACCATCGGGTTAAGCTCATCATCCAGCGTCACCTGTTTAACCTTGCCCACCGTTACCTCCTTATAACGGACTTCTGTGCTCCCGGCGACAATGCCTTCAGCACTGGGGAAATACACAGTAATCACTTCACCCCGCTGCTGCCAATATTGGAACAGCAGCCACACACCGACCAGCAGCGCTGCTAACGGAATCAACCACACAGGTGATGGCGCACGATGACGGCGCACAGCTGCTTCCGGCAAGTGATATTCCGGCTCCGGTGGCGCTTC
>CACVAV010000235.1 GCA_902727945.1 uncultured Thiotrichaceae bacterium
CGTACCAGCACGCCGGGGCAGGGTTTGATGGTGTGGATGAATGCGGTGTATGGTGATAAAACGACTGAAGCATGGAAGCAGCTGGCTGGTCACACCGTAACGGTGACCAAAGGCTGGTGGGAGGCATACAGCATGTTTTTGGAGGGCGGAGCGGATTATGTGCTGAGTTACACCACTTCCCCGGCTTATCATCAGATTACTGAAGAGAAGGATCAGTATAAAGCGGCTGAATTTAAAGAAGGTCATGCGGCACAAATTGAAGTGGCGGCCCGTCTAAAAACCAGTAAAGAACCTGAGTTAGCACAGCAATTTCTGCAATTTCTGATTTCTGAGGAAGCGCAGAAAATTTTGCCGGTAACTAACTGGATGTTGCCAGTAGTTGATGTTGAGTTGCCTGAAGTGTTTGATACCTTAGTCAAGCCTGAAAAAGTCGGTTTTACACCGGAAGAAATTGCAGAAAAACGTAAGGGCTGGATTAAAGACTGGCGCTCTGCTGCGGCCAATTAACCGTCGTTGCATGCATTTTTTTACCTTGCCGGGACGTCTTTTGGGCGTTCTGGGTTATTCTGCATTATTACTGATTACCTTACCTACCATCGTGGCATTTTATGCCCTGATTGGTTTTGGCGGCGATGGCGTAGCATGGGAGTTGTTATCCGATAGCTATTTCCATGCCATTTTGTATTTCTCACTGAAACAAGCTGTTCTCAGTGCGGGTCTATCAGTGATGCTGGCCTGGCCGGTAGCACGGGCCTTGTATTATCTGCCTGATTTATACGGGCGGCGAGCCTTTCTGGCTTTGTGCCTGTTGTGTTTCGTTTTACCTACCTTGATTCTGATTACCGGTTTGGTGGCTTTATTAGGACGTTCCGGTTGGCTGGTACCGTTATTAGGTGAAGACTGGAATCTATATGGGCTACACGGTATTTTGCTGGCCCATATTTTTCTGAACATGCCATTTGCGGTACGTGCGCTGTTTTTACAGTTGCAGGGTATTCCGGATAGTAGTTGGCGTTTGGCGGCTCAGTTGAAAATTACGGGAAGACAACGATTTGCCTTGATTGAATGGCCCGCTATTAAAGGCCGGTTATTGGTATTAAGCGGCTTTGTATTTGTGCTGTGTTTTAATAGTTTTGCGGTAGTGCTGGCTTTGGGTGGCGGGCCGCAGGCGACCACGCTGGAAGTGGCGATCTATCAGTCTTTGAAATACGACTTCAATATTCCCGAAGCGCTCACGCTGGCCTGGGTGCAATTACTCATTGCGGGTAGTTTATTTTTTCTTATGGCGCGATTTGGTGCAATGGCTTGGTTATCGCCGGATACAGCCAGTCGTAGCTTCATGCCAAGAGTTCCAAAAGCTACCAGGGTTGTGCTTTATTTGGTCTATATGTTGGCCTGGTGTTTCCTGTTGCTGCCATTATTAGCACTGATGCCCGGTTTGTTGGCGTTGGATGCTGAAAAATGGCTGGGGCTGAATGTCTTCTGGCCGACGGTGACGACCTTGGTTTTGGGTATCACTGCGGCAGCGCTGGCTTTGTTATTAACCTACCTGTTGTTATGGCCACTCAGGCAAGCGCGTATAAATAGCCAGCTCATGCAGATGAGTGGTCGGCATAATTCGATAAACGGTTATTCACGATTACAGTGGAGCTTGGAATGGTTGGCTACCCATAATCTGGTTGCGCCTGCGATGGTGTTATCGGTGGGCTTGTATGTGTTCTTTTTGACCCGTATTAATGTTGATCAGTGGGGTATTGTGTTGGTCGCATTACTGAATACCGTGGTCATTATTCCTTTCGCTGTGCAGCAGATGCGTCCGCGTCTGTTACAGTTTGATGATCAATATCAACGCCTGTGTGCATCACTGAAGCTCAGTACCGGGCAGCGTTTGCAAATCGAGTGGCCGTGGATGAAGCAGGTGTTGATCTCTACTTTTGCACTGGTTTTATTGCTGGCGATGGGGGATGTGGCGATATTTTCTATTTTTGGTAATGGTGACTGGATGACTTTACCTTGGTTGATTTATAGCTATGCCGGGACTTACCGGATACCTGAGGCTTCGCTGGCTGCGGTTATCCTGCTTGTAGTGTGTGGATTAATCGTTATGTTGTTTGAGAGAAATAACTAGTATGTTATTGATTGATAAGCTTACTATTCGTCGTGGTGAGGATATGCTTAGTTATGATCTTAGTCTGGAGGCGGGTAAAATCATGACGATTCAGGGACGTAGTGGTGCAGGTAAGTCTACCTTATTGGATCTGATTGCCGGTTTTCTACAGCCGGAACAGGGTGATATTGCCTGGAATAATCAGTCGTTATTACATCTTTCTGTTGAACAGAGACCGGTCAGCATGTTATTCCAGGCTCATAACTTGTTTGAGCACATTAGTGTGGCAAAAAATTTACAGTTGGGCCTGAACCTGAGTACTGATAATAGTGTCTCTGAGGTGGATGTTGAAACCGCTGCAAAAGCATTGGGTGTTGAGGAGCTGTTGCAACGTAAGCCCACTGCATTATCAGGTGGTCAACGTCAGCGCATTGCTTTACTGCGGACTTTACTGCGCCCTGAGCCTTTGGTGTTATTGGATGAACCCTTTACCGGATTGGACGATGCTACCCGTGAACAGGCTACTGATTGGGTGTTAAGTACTGCCCGTCAATATCATAAAACCGTATTATTAATCACCCATCAGGATGAAGATGTATCACGCCTGGCGGACTGTAACTTGAAGATTTGAGAAGGTTTTTTTAAAACAGGAGCTTGAACCCGGTATTGCTAAATGAACTTTGGCTTGGCAGCCAGATTGAAGTCCTCTCTTAAATAATTAAGAGAGGGTATATGAGGTGTGAAAGTATTTTTAAATTTACAGCAGATTGTGACGCTTTAGCTTTGTACGCAATGTGGCACGGTTGATGCCCATGCATTGTGCTGCTCTTGACTGATTGCCATGAGTATGGCGCATCATTATTTCAAGCATCGGACGCTCTACTTCATCGAGAACGATGCGGTAAACATTAGTTGCTTCCTGGTCACCCAAAGTTTCAAGATAATCCTGAAGTGTACGGTGTACCGTTTCAGATAATGAAGGATCCAAGGTGCGAGTTGATGTATTCATTGTTTTATGTAACCTTTTATTTCATACTGCTGAAATTGCTAATCTCTCTGAGATACCCTAAGCAATTCCAGCGGTTTTTAGGGCAAACGATTCGAACATCCGTTTCCGGTACGTCGATTTTTCTGAGGCGTGTAAAAAAGCTTAAGCTCCATAAAAAATCGTTCATAGCCCTGATGTGGTTAAGAATTACTGATTAAGCCCTCTACCTACGACATCAAGTCCGTTGCTGAGTTTCGCTGGTGAGTGAAAATCAGTCAGGTTGTGTCCGGCACGGGTTATTACCAATAGCACTTAAATCATCAGGACATCGGTTTGCATTATAGTGTCTGTTCGTATTATTCCGTGGCGTGCAATAACTTAATGTTGCGAGAAGTCCATAACTATCTGGTATG
Organism: uncultured Thiotrichaceae bacterium; assembly: GCA_902727945.1. Taxonomy (GTDB): domain Bacteria; phylum Pseudomonadota; class Gammaproteobacteria; order Thiotrichales; family Thiotrichaceae; genus Thiolinea. The sequence goes on from CACVAV010000235.1 coordinate 3,509, forward strand.
AATCTTCGGTGTCCCCAGCACATCCACAGTCTGAAATGCCGTATTCAGAATTTCCTGAAGCCTACGACTGTCCATATTTTTGTACCAGAAATTACTATTTCTTCCTGTTGTCTTTGTAGCGCCACATTCATAACAAACAGTTAGAAAAAGTAGATAGCTATTTCTGACATTGACGCTGAAAGTTAGCTACTTTTTACAAGTACTTTTTTACGATTAGCATGTTCTCTAACGCAAACCATGAGGAAAAAGTCTACTTTACTGATTAAAATTTATCAGTAGCATGCAGATTAAGTGACTGATATACCAGATAAACGGTCTAAAAAATAACCAAAACAAAGCTTTTCAGCTTGTCATTGATAATAGGACATTTCGTCTGATTAATGCTGAAAAAATTTAATCTTTTATGAACAGGGGTAAGCTTATCAGTATGGTAAATAGTTTCCTGAGAGATTGAAACCTTCCAGTCAAAAAATTGGCGGTTTTTATGTGTGAAATTATTGGTTTCGTTGTTTTTTTAATCATTTATTCAGTAATGGCTCCGTTGATTTGGCCTCATTGCTTTCCTTGGTATCTTTTTTAGTGCTTCCGGTTCCAATTAAGCGTTTTTCAGCAGTCTGGAAGTCTTTGCTTTTACTTTCGAGTACCAGGCAGTCGTCAACCAGAAGTTTCATGGTGGGTGAGGGCGAATCACCCCTAATATCACCCCGTTTTATCGATTTAAGGAAAACACCCACATTTTCTAGTTTTAGTTCGCCAATCGTTTTGCCGACAGCACGGTCATTGGACTGTAAAACAACGGTATGCAGGAATGATTCATCCAGTGCTCTATCCTTATTCTTTGCAGGCTGTTCACCGTGGAAGTAAGACTTGAGTGAGCGGTAGCCGTCTGCCCGGATATGTTGTACTACTTCAGATACCTCTTCTGTGGGTAGTCCAAGTTGTTCCAGCACTCTTTCAGCGATGATTAAGCTGGCTTCCAATGTTTCGGGCAAAACAGAGGTGGCCCCGAGCTGCTCCAGTTCATTCATGTGCAGATCGCTGCGGGTACGTACCAGTATAGGAATAGTCTGTTGTTTTTTACGGGCAGCGGCGGTGATTAACTTAGCGGATTCAATGTCTGCAACCGTGACCACCACCATACGGGCACGATACAATCCGGCAGCAATCAGAATTTCCGGGCGGGTGGCGTCTGCAAAATGAACTTTGTCGCCTGCTTCCCATGCTTTGGTCACAATGTCCGGGTCTAATTCCAGTCCGATATAGGGTATGCCTTGCTCCTGCAATATCCGGCTCAGAGACTGACCAATACGGCGATAGCCGCAAATAATGACATGTTTTTCCAGTTCTTTGACTTCAAGCGAAAAGTCATGTGCTGCTTTGTAGCGTTGTTTTAAATAACTGTCACCAAACAGTTTTCTGCTCATGGT
>CACVAV010000236.1 GCA_902727945.1 uncultured Thiotrichaceae bacterium
TTATTGTGGAGCACAGGATTTATTGGTGCTAAGTACGCGCTGCCCTTTATTGAGCCGTTTTACCTACTTTGTATCCGCATGCTGCTTACATTGGGGGTATTTTTGATAATCAGTCTTGTATTACGCTCGCAATGGCCAACCATGACGCAGGCAGCACATCAAATGGTTACAGGTGCATTGGTGCATGGCGCTTATTTAGGTGGCGTGTTTGCAGCGATTAAGTGGGGTATGCCGGCAGGTATTGCAGCCATTATTGTCGGCATCCAGCCCTTATTGACCGCTCTGTTGAGTTGGCGCTTTCTGGGTGAAAAGCTCCGTTCAATACAGTGGGCAGGCCTGGTGATTGGTTTGGTTGGTATCAGCATTGTTATCCTAAGCACCCGCCAAACTGCGGGAGGTGACAACCTGAGTTGGCCAGCCGTCATGGCGGCACTTATTTCACTGGCGGGTATTTCAATCGGCACCTTGTATCAGAAACGCTTTGGGGCGGGTACTAACCTGGTCACCGGATCGTTCTGGCAATATGTCAGCACCGCTGTACTGATGGGTATATTGGCGATGAGCTTTGAAACCCGTGAAGTAATCTGGGATCAGCAGCTTATTCTGGCGCTGGGTTGGCTGGTATTCGGGTTATCCGTCACAGCCATTTTGTTGCTGATGTATATGATTCGCGAAGGTGAGTCCGCCAAAGTGGCCAGCTACTTTTACCTGGTTCCACCCGTGGTGAGTGTTGAAGCCTGGTTGTTGTTTGGCGAATCGTTACCACTGATTGCGGTGCTGGCGATTGGTGTTACGGTGTTTGGGGTGTTTCTGGTGATTCGGAAACCCGCAAAATCTGACACAACAAGGACTTAAACGCCGGAAACCCACTAATCGGATCAAGGCTGGCATCATCCGTCAGCTCATTGATATTGGCTTCATTCCAGCCATGAAAACAGTGCACCACACCCGGCTTCATAATATCCGTCACATCAGCCCGGAATTTAACCCTGCCACGCGGTGAACTGATCTCCACCTCATCACCCTCCTGAATACCTCGCTGAGCTGCATCATCGGGGTGAATTTGCACCCGTGGAAACGGATCGTGTTTCAACATTGCGTCCAAATTACGCTGCTGTGAATGCGTGAAAAACTTTTGGCGGCCACCCGAAGTCAGTACCAACGGATAATCCTGTAATAACTCAGGTGTAGATACCGGACTTTCCGCTGGCTCACGGTACACTGGCAAGCCGTTATAGCCCTGTGCCTGTAATTCCACAGAATCAAACTCAACCTTACCGGTCTCAGTCCGAAAGCCCTTCAAGCGCCATTGCCGGTCAGCATCCATGTAACCATGCTCAACCAACTCATCAATCACATCACTGTAAACAATTACGCCTTCGGGGTTTTCATAAGCTTCTTTACGCACATCATCCGGCAGGCCCTCGGCCATTTCCGCCCAGGACGCATCCAGATCACCCTGCCAGAATAAATCGCCCATGCCCAGCTTCACACCCAACTCAAGAAACATTTGTGCATCCGGTTTCGCCTCTCCACGCACAGGCAGCGCGCGATGGCGATATTTCACCTCGCCCTGATACGCACAGCCCGGATAAGCAATCAGCGCTGACCGCTCCAGGTTAGTCGCGGCGGGCAATACAATATCAGCCTGTAGCGTCGCCGGATTATGGAAGAAGTCGGACACTGCAAAGAAATCCAATGTGCCTAATGCTTGCTCCATGCGTTTGGAGTTCGGCCACATTGCGGTATTAATGCCCATTGCCAATAAGGCTTTCAATGGCTGTGGCTTACCTTCGAGAATACAATCCGGCATCAACATACTTTGTCCGGCTGGCCAGTATTTTGTCCAGATTGGGAACACCTCATCACCAATGCGGGGTGGTAATTCAGTCAGGCACACATCAAACATTTCGATAGGTTTAGGTAACACTTTATTATTAAAGAAACGGTTCCCGCCCTCACGATCTACCATGCCCAAGGTCGCTGATAATAAGATCATCGCCCGGTGATTCTGGAAACCATTGGAATGCTGCACCGTGGAGGTGGGTGACATAGCAATCTGTGAAGGTAAGGTCGTGGCAAACATTTCCACCGCCGCCAGTAAATCAGCTTCAGCAATACCGCAAATAGCTGCCACTTTTGCGGGTGGGAATTCAGCGACATACTCACGAAACGCTTCAACACCGCTGGCCCATTCATCGAGAAACGCCTGATCCTGCCAGCCATTTTTGAAGATCAGATGATGGAAACCCAGTGCCAGCGCACCATCAGTTCCGGGGCGAATCTGTAGATGAATATCCGCCAGTTCGGCTGTCTCCGTGCGACGCGGATCAACCACAATCATCTTACGCTTTTTCTTACGTTTATTCAGGTGATGATTATCAAACGGTGGAATCGAACCCACGGCATTGGTTGACCAGACCAACACACACGCGGTTTTAGGTGACTCAACCGTAGAAGTGGTTTTCATCTTATGACCGTAAGTCAGCATTTCCGCCACCATCGTCGCCGAGAAACAACAACCGGATTCAGTCAGGTAGTTGGGGCTGCCAAAAGCATGCGCCAGACGTTGTAATTGTGGCCGCGCCTCCTTGGTATAACCGGCAAAAAAACCCACCGTCGGGGCGCCGGACTGATCTTTGGTATGCTGTAACTTTGCCGCGATCGTGTCCAGTGCTTCATCCCAGCTAATCCGCTCAAACTCGCCGGAACCTTTTGGCCCGGTGCGCTTTAACGGATACAACAAGCGGTCTTTGTGATACTGACGATCCAGCTGCATCTGGCCACGCGGGCAATCGGGCAGGCCATCTACTTTGGTCGCGATACCTTCGGCATTAATGGTCACGGTGAATGCACAATTCGCATCACATTCGTAGCAGGTTGTGTGTTTTATAGTGTCAGTCACAGTCTTCACCGCTTGGATTCAGAGTAGAAAAACGCGATAGTACCTGATATGCCACTGTGTGGATAATGACTGTAGTTTTAAGTCGAAAACAGGTTCATTATCACTCCGGCAGTAAACGAATATTAGCCTCTAAAAGTCGCCAGTTATTCCCATCCGGCTCAAAACCAAAACGGTGAGCAGCCTTGTAATCAAGCTTGACCGGTGGCTTGCCCATCATGTCCCAGTCACAAGCCGCCGCCAGCACAGCCCTGATAACACCTTTATGAGCGACTATACCTATAGTTGTCTGAGTATCTTTCTGAGCAGCTATCGTGTTTGCCCATGCTGTCATTCGTTCTTGTACCATGCGCGGTGACTCACCTTGTGGTGGCAGCATATCCAGGCCTTTTGCCTCAGTGTCAGCAAAGGCCTGTGCATCCTGATTACGCAGTTCTGTCAACGTTTTTCCTTCCCAGTCTCCCCAGTGCATTTCGATGAGTCCGGGGGCAATCCGGCAATCAAGTTTCAGTAGTTCCGCAGTGTGTTGCGCACGTATTAACGGGCTGCTAAACCACGCTAATTGCAGCCAGTTTTCCGGCACACGATATTGCTGCAAAATAGTGATACCTTCATCGGACAAGGGGATGTCAGTATGACCCTGAATGCGCTTCAGCTGGTTCCATTCAGTGATGCCATGGCGAATAGCGATGATTTCAAGCATGGCTAAATTCCTTTAATAAAGCTGATATTTCATGTTTCAATACGTTTGCGGCCTGAGTCAGGCTATGGTTAGTTTCAACATAATGCTGAGCGTGCTGCCGATAGTGTTGCAATTGACCTGCATCCGTTAATAAGCGTTGTATCGCCAAGCCCAGCGCTTGTGCATCACGTGCGGGCACTAACTCACCAGTGACACCATGTTTCATCACATGACTAACACCCCCCTCATCACCTGAGAGTATCGCTACCCCCTGGTACTGAGCTTCCAGTAAGGCCATCCCAAATGCTTCATTCACCGCAGGCCATACGTGTAAATGACACTGTGTCAGTAGCGCGTGTACCTGCTGGTTATTCAGTTGCCCGCAGAAATGGATGCGCGGATCATTGGCAAACAATCCCTCTACTGTTGAGCGCTCCGGGCCATCACCTACAATAAACCACTGAAACGGCTGAGTAACATAAGCCAGTGCTTCAGATAGTAGCTGATAGGAGGCTAGTTTATCGCCTGCCCGCATCATGGCTACGGTTATCAGTTGTGGGGTATGGGTATCCAACGCAGTGTGAGTGCTGGTTGGTTGCGGAGGAGCAGGCGTATCCTGAATGGCGGAAAAATCAAGAAAAGGGCGCAGCGTGATAATACGTGAGACATCCGGTATAAAACGTGGCAAAGCACGGCTGTCGACAGGGTTAATGGTGAAAATCCTGTTGGCCTGAAGTAATGCCTGCTCCAGTTGTTGGTGGTATAGATGCCATGGGCCGTTGGCGCGTTTGCCTGCCCATGAGGCTTCCGCGACCAGATAGGGAATCCTGAAATGTTCAGCGATGTAAGGGCCAATCAAATCCGGTGCTTTATAGTAGAGATGGTAGGTAAACCAGGCATCAGGCCGGTAGTCTTGTTGTTCCCAACTCAGAATGAGCCGTCGTGCTATTTTCCGGCCTACATGGATGGCGCGTTGCTGCCAGTCAGAATCACCTTTGCCATCACGGGTACGAAACCGTGAGGCAAGTTTCACCTCAAAACCAGCTGTTTGTAATGCCTTCATTAATAACTGTGCGATAAGCCGGTCACCCGAAGGCACGGGATGATCCGGTGCTTTCAGGGGAGCGTAGAAGGCAATTTTTTTCATTGGGCGAATAAGGTAACCAACTGGTCAATGCCTAATTCGACATCAAAGTGCTGGTGTAATCGCCGCAGCCCATTTTCACCCAGCGCCTGACGTAAGGCGGGTTGAGTGATGAGGCGCTCCAGTTGTTTAGCCAGTGCGTCGGAATCACCCGGAGCCACCATGATGCCATTAACATCATTTTCCAA
>CACVAV010000237.1 GCA_902727945.1 uncultured Thiotrichaceae bacterium
CTTTTGTTCAGAAACTCCAGCGCTTCATCCCAGCCTTTATTGAAACGTGCTGTTTTGAGTATTTCATTGTATTCATGGTCATGCTGTAGTTCTTCAAGGTCAGCTTCATTCAGGCCGGCATCCGGCGTAAATAACAGCTCTAAACTTCTTCCGGTGCGGGAAAAGTACCGACCAATTAATAACAGGACGACCTGAATTTTGAAGGCATTATTATCTGCCTCGTCAACACCTTGTTCATGCAGTTCGCGCAGGTAGTAAAAGTTGCCTTCATCATTAAATTCCAGCTTATAACCGATGTGCTGATACAGTGCTGAAAAATGCGTCCAGTGTTTAAATAGCAGTGTGTACAACAGGTTTTCTTCCAGTGAATGCTGCAACTCGTTGTACTGCGTTTTCAGGATAACTTTACCCTGTGTCAGCTGCCGGTAAATCTCAGTACTGTGGTTGGCATCCACCCGGTCAAAAGGGTTTTCATTGTTCATGGTCAGCAGGTTCCCCCTGTGTCAGGCCAGCGTCCACCAGTTTGCGGCGGCGGTAAAGAAAAGCATCATTATCAATAGCGATGTAGGCGAAGCGGTTGGTGGTGGTGAGTTCATAGTCCCAGCCGGTCTTATGGTTCAGGCGGATAATTGCTGTTAATAAATCCGGGAAATGATAACCTTCCAGCCAGTCATTCAGCCTGTAATGCAGCGTGGCAATCATGTCTTCCGTGGGGCGGAATGGCTGATCCTCTAACCACTGATACAACAGCTCCGCACGTTCCAGTTGTTTGCCCGCTTGATTGTCTTTGGAGCTTTCACCCGTGAAAATGCTGGTTTGACTGGTGGCTAGCTGGCTCAAACGCAGTTCAATTTCAGAGAATATATTCTCATAATACGAGACAGAATCACCAAACTGATAAGCCTGTGGCCGTACCTGCTGTTTCAGGCCGGGTACAAATCCTGACGACGTAGTGAAGTCCTCATGCTCCATGAAACGATGACGCAGGTTGCTGGTTTGTGTCGCTTCATAACGTTTTTTCAGTTTTTGATAATTAGCTTCCATCGCATTGTATTGCAGCATGCCGGTACGGGTTTTGCGCAGGAAGTGATCGACTTGTCGTTCCACTTTTTGTACGGGCTGAAAGATGCTGGCAAAGCTGATGGAGTAGCGCAGGATTTGGTCAGCTATAGTGTGCTTATCATTCACCAGATATTCTGCACGAATTTGTTTGATGGTATCGAACAGGTTGGCGTGATTTATCCCGTCGCCGGTAAGGCGCGCTGCCGGGTCAAGGAAGGTTAATGTCGGCTTAATGTGCCTTTCAAATAAATGGCTGGTTTGCTCGAACATTGATTGTCGGTATTGTGGGAATGCTTCCGGCGATTTACTGGCATCCGCCGTGATGTTTTCCAGCTTTTCGCCGATGCGTTGCATGGCCAGAATATTGTTGCGTAACATCGCCAACAAGCTACCAAACTGCTCCATAATGTCATCGGTTAGTTCAGTGTAATCAGGGTCCTGCTCGGTGAATGAGGCACTCATTAAGCGGTCACGCACATCCCATAAACTGGCAATGCGGCTGCGCAATCGTGCGTCGGTGACTTCCTGATACAGTGAGGCTTCACACAGCCGGAATAGCAGTAATACTGACTCCTGAAAGAGTAGAAAGCGGCCTTCCTTGCGTTTATCAATATCACTGACGACGTTGGCGTGTTGCAGATTTTTGGTGTCAAAGGTACTGAATAAACGTTCCCGTTCTGCGGATTCCAGCGGTTGTGCAAATTGGCGCACCGTCGCGGCTAGCACGGACTCATCAATATGTTTGTCATTCACGCGATCCATTCGCTCAATGCACTGATACATAATGTCCGGATAGGACAGCATGATTTTTACCGTGTCGAGGGTATTAAAATGCTTTCTCATGAATGATTAGCTTCCTGTTAAGACCAGACTGGACTGATCCGTAAAGCGCAGGTTACTGCTACTTTTGGCGGCTTCTTCACTAGTGAATTGTTCAGCATCACCCCAATACACAATGGTTCGGTCGGCATGATAAGGGTAAGCCGTTCTCATGCTGCCAATCTCATGGAAGTGGCCGATTTTATGGATAAGTTCCGGGCTGGCGCTATACGTGGCGGCAGAGAATAGCCGAAAACCATGTTCGGTCAGGTGTGGCAGTAGCCAATCAAACTGATCAATATTAATGTCAGCCAGCTCATCGTGAACGAGTGGAAAGGTCACGGAGCAACCGGCTTTTCTGATGCGGTTGAGCAGTAGTTGTGCCAGCTGTAAATTAATGAGTGCGGTGGTGGAGTTGGATTGTTGCTTGGTTTGCCAGTTATCGTTGCCCTGTTTTTTGATGCGGTATTGTAAGCTGGTAACGATTTTATCCATGGTCAAACGGTTGTCACTTTTGCCATCGAAGAAGCTATTCACAAAGACTTTCAGGCGCTCATAAAATTTGTCCGACAATAAGGCATCGCCATGAAAATCCGCTTTATTAATCTCTGCGACCAGACTGCTGAATTTGCGGTCGATACCAATTTCTACTTCGACCTTATCGAGGTCATTAATGGTGATGGTTTTGAAGTCGCGGTTTAGCTGGTGCTTAAAGGCTTCGATGTGTTCCGCATGGCTGGTCAGAACGTGGGTGTATTGTGAAACGGACTGATTGTGCATAACGATTTGCTCTTCCAGAATATTACGTTTCTGAGGCAGCTCATCAAAGACTTCCTGTAGCCGTTTAAAGGTGCTTTTTATGTCCTTCGCTAACGGTGAGTTCACACGAATATTGTCTTCATCGTCGACAACCTTTTCGGCGATAAAGTAATGCAGGTGGTGAACAATCTCCTCTCTTTTCTGATCGAATGCCTTGAGGGCTTTTTCAATCGCATCCAAGGTATCTTCGGTGAGCGGTTGTTCTGTTTCAGGAGATAGTTCGGTTGCCTCGGCCATTTTGAGGCGGGTATAAATATTCTTCAGGTGGTGGCTGCGGTTTTCTAAACGGATGGTTAGATCGAGCGTTTGGATTAGCGCATCATGTTGCGGTTTGATGGCCTGATACGCAGTTTTACTTTTCTGTTGGGCTTTTTGCGCCGCTGTTCTTTTGTCCTCAATGTTGCCTTTTTCTGCATGCAGGGTGACTAACTGCTCTTGGTAGGTGGTGATATTTACCTTTGCGCCGGGGTACTTTTGAAGCATATTAACCCGGTATTCCAGCTCCTTGATTTGATCTTCCAGTTCTTTGAGATTCTTCTGGTGATGCAGTGTGCCACTGGGTTGTTGCAGTTTATTTAACTCGTTTTCATCGGTCTGAATCGACTCGGCGACTTTGGCAGCCTGTTGTTCCAGATCATCAAAAATATTGGTGGACTGCTGCCCGAAAGAAATATCAAACCAATCATAAGCATCAGGTGATTGGCGGAATATGGCAGTGAACTGCTCAATGGCCGTCATTTCTTGTGCGTTCAATACTCTGCCGGGGTTGGCTTGTATCAGTTTCTTATTCACGGCCGCCAGCACTTGTTTCGCAGCAGGGGCAAGCTGTTGTGACAGAATAAATTCCTTATTACGGGCCGATGCTTCCAGCTTCTGTTGGGTGGCTTTGGAGATTTGGATACGCTGTTCCAATATTCCCCGGCGCTTTTGTGCTTCAAGGTCGTTATTGAAGGCTTTTAATTGCTGCGCTTTTTCCTGCCGTGTCTCGCCTGCTATTGCGATCGCCTCATCGATGGATAAGTCAGCATAAAACTGTTTCCAAATGGCATCGCCTTCTGTTTCGGCTTTTTGCGCACCATTGAGGTCGGTTTGTCTGCTGGTCAGCTGCGTGTTGATATTGGCGAGTTGCCCATGAATGACTTTTAAGTCTCGGTCATGCTGATCCAGTGTTTCCTGCAAGGGTTTGAGTGTTTTCTCAAGGTCTTGTTTGGTTTGCAGTGTCTGGGCTTTTTGATGCGCCAGATTTTTAATGAAGCCCGCATAATCTTTGTCGGCTTCCGATAGCTGCGTGTAATCCATGACGGTGGTGTGCAACTGTTTAAAACGGTGTTCTTTGTTTTTAACGGAGGTCAGGGTTTGTTCCTCACGCTCCAGTTCTTCATGCCGGTTGAGGAAGTCATCAATATTAAAATTCAGAATGTCATCGGAGGATTTTTTATCGGCCTCAATGATATTAGCAATTGCGTTAGACATGGCTTTGCTGTCGGCATTCATATCAAAGAGCAATAGGAACAATGAGCGCAACGAACTGATTTTGGAGGCTTCCTGTTCGACCAGCGGGAATAGGGAATAGCGCGTTTCAGCATCATGCATGAAGTCGCAGGCATAGAGCAGTTTTTTGAGTGTATCGGGGTCGCGGACAAAGCGTACTTCGGGTGTTCGTTTCTTAATTTGTTCTCTGAGGAAGGTGAAGCTCAGGTGTTTGACGGCTTTGCCTATTCCATCATCACCGTCATGGCACGACCAGAATAAATCACGGATTTGTTCATAGGGCAGGGGAACGAACAAGCGGTGATACTGATAACCGCTGCCACGGGTGAGTATTTGGCAATGACTTCCGGTGAAGTTTTCGACTTCGAGGATCATGAAACTGGTGGACGAGGGGAAGTAGTGCTGGAAGCTCTGATCTTTGGAGTAATAGCTGTTTTTATCAGCAGTCCGGAAAGCGAATTTACTCTCACATTTCGCAAAGTTAACCTCAGGTAGCAAGAATAAACGTAAGGCATTGAGGATGCTTGATTTACCGACATTGCCTTTGCCCAATAAGATGGCATGCTGATCAAGCGGCAACTCGGCATAACAGATGTCAGCGGAGTCGACTAAGACGATACGTTTATATTTGAAGTAAAAATCAGACATTGTATTCCTTTAACAATGATTCTTG
>CACVAV010000238.1 GCA_902727945.1 uncultured Thiotrichaceae bacterium
GTAATTCCTTCATGCTTCAATAACCAAGCCTTACGTTCCAGCCCTCCGGCATAACCTGTCAATGTGCCATTGCTACCAATCACACGGTGGCATGGTACAATAACAGCAATCGGATTGCGGCCATTCGCAGCACCGACTGCCCGCACGGCTTTCGGGTTATCCAACGCCTCCGCAATATCCCGATAAGCTTTCTGTACCCCATAAGGGATTTCAACTAATTTTCCCCAGACGCTGCGTTGAAAATCAGTACCACGCTGATCCAGGGTCAGGTCAAATTCCTGCCGTGTACCAGAGAAATACTCTTCCAGTTGTTGTTTGCAATGATCAGTGTGCGAGTTGCTGTTTACTGTATGGTTTTCAATATTAACGAAGTCAACATGGCTGACACCTTGCTCTGATGCTTTTATCTCGACTAAACCTACCGGGCTGTTTAGGTAATCAATATACATTGGTTGTACTCCATAATTGCAGGGTTAGGTCTGTCAACGAATCCTGTTCAGCATAAACAACCCGGCCAGGCTAAACAATACCAGTGGCAGGCCCGCAGACAGGAGAGGTGACAGCCCATACACCAAGCCGGTGCGGCTGATGATTTTATCCAGTAACAGGTAGGCGATGCCGATCAGGATGCCGATAAATATCCGTTGTCCGGCTCCGGCGTTGCGCTGAAAGCCAAATACTAAAGGGGCAGCAAGGATTAACATCACCAGCGTGGACAGTGGCGTAGTAAAGTGTTTCCAGTATTCCAGTTCAAAACGTTCTGTACTGAGTGAGTTTTCACTCTGATGTTCAATAAATCGTGCCAGTTCCAGTGCTGTCAGTTGTTCCGGATTGACCTGAGCTAATGCCAGCATATTATCAGGTAATAATTTGCCAGCTTCCAGTTGCACATGCTGTTTGACTTCCACTTTGTCTATGCCCAAAAGACGTTCGGTCACATTATTTAATTGCCAGCCATTGCCTTCATTGGTGGCTGATTCTGCTTTCAGGATGCGGCTGAACCCACCTTGCTCAAGATCGACTTCATAAATCGAAATACCATCAATTTTTTTCTCTGACCATATTTTTTCGATGGTCAGGTAGTAATTGCCATTTTTTAACCACGTCCCCTCGGCGGAGACAGCCACCTGTTTTTGTAACATACGCACTTTGAAATTTTGTGCGTAAGCCTCACTTTTAGGCGCAACCCATTCACCCAATGCAAAAGCCATGAGCGCCAGCACAAAACCAAGTTTTAAGGTGGTAACAACAATGTTACGAATGGAGTAACCCGCTGCCCGCATAGCGGTGATTTCACTGCCGGATGCCAGATTGCCTAATCCCATCAAACTACCGATTAACACAGCGTAAGGGAAGTTGGTGTAAAGTGTACGTGGAAAAGTGTAGGCAATATACAGTAGTGCCTGAAAGGTGCCGTAGCGTGTACCTTGTTTTGTATCACTTAGTTCTGACAAGAAATCAAACAAACCAAATAGCAGCGTAAGCGATAACCACGTGACTAACACACTGAGTAGAATATTTTTCCATAGATAACGTTCCAGCAATTTCATGAGGGCTTGCCGTAGTATTTACGTAATAACCAGAAGGAAAGGCCGATAACGGCCAGGTGCACCCACCACATGCCCAGCCATGCGGGAATTTCCTGCCGTTCAATCATGCCGCGCATCGTCGCCAGTACATTGGCATAAAGACCATAAATAAGAATGGCCACCGCAATTTTACTGAAACGGCCTTGTCTGGGGGCGGTATAGCTAAGTGGGAAGGCCAATAAAGCCAGTATGGGCGCGGATAAAACAATAGATACCCGCCATTGTAATTCGGCGTTGGCTTTGGGCGAGGCCAGAGCTAATAACTCCAGGGTCGGAATCGTGCTGATGTCGGCATCGCGGGTAAAACTGCGCAGTGGGATGCGGATGCCATGTTCACCGAAGCGGACAATGGACATGCCTTGTTTAGCTTCATCGCTCTCATAGCGGTAACCGTCACGAATTTGCAGGAACCGTTCGCCATTTGCGGAGTCTATAAACAGGATGGCGGATCTGGCCCAGATTAACACTTCACTGGCCTGATCTTTGGCGCGGATAAAAAATCGCTCCATTTTAGTGCGGGAAGCATCCATGCTTTCAGCCAAAATGGTATAGTTTCTTTCCCGGTTGCCGGAAGTGATGAATTCTCCCTCAGGAATACCAGCGGCCTCGGGGCGCTCGTACATTTCCTGCTTCAGGTTCTGGTTGTGAACTTCTAATTCTGGTGAGGCGTAAAACACCATGACCGCCATAAATAAGGTCAGCGGAATGACAAAGCTGAAAATGGCGCGGAAAAAATGTGCGGGACTGACACCGGATGCGCGTAACGCGACCATTTCGGAGTCACGGTATAAGCGGCTGAAAGCTAGCATCATACCGATCAGCAAGGCTATAGGGATCAGGCGTACTAAGTTGCGTAACGATCCGTAAAATAACATATTGCCTAATAAATCAAGCGGGAGATCGCCGCTGCTGGCACTGGCGAGCAGGCGCACAAAGGTATTACCGACGATGATGAGTGTCAGTACCAGTAAGGTGGCGAGAAAGCTGAGGGCAATTTCTTTGAACAGGTAGCGATTGAGTATCATTTGAGCAATATCATAAGTGTTGAACTATTATTGCAGCATTTACTGTGAAAGTCGCAGACTTTCATGCTTGCGTGTGCAATGACTACATGGTCGTTACCGTGAAAGTCGCAGACTTTCATACTTAGGTGTGTAATGACTGCATAGCCGTTACCGTGAAAGTCGCAGACCTTCATGCTGCGGGGTGTAGAGCTGTTTACAAATGAGGCTTTCAATGTTCGGGATGATTGAATATAGTCAGACTATGGGTGTTTTTCGGGTTTGTGTGGTCTGCCTTGTACTGTTAAATGGCATTCCCATCAGTGTTAAATGAGTTTTTTGTAAAAATGCCTTTTATTTCTACATGGAAGAATGGGTCAGGGTTGTCGTATGTCTAAAGAAAATATTTTTATTGGGTTCAATAACTGCCACTCCGTGCTTTTGACTGCAGTCTTGTTGTTCAGTTCAACAGTGCTGTCTGCTAATGCATCGCCTTCACTGGCTGATGCGAAAGCCCAGGCAAGTGTATGGCAAGGGGAAGTGGCCAGAGTGAGTGGTTCAGGTAATGCGGCTGCGATTGCCAATGCACGCACTGAGTTACGTAACTGGGAAGCGATTGTCAATAATCTGGTAGCGCAGGAGAAAGAACGTGCGCTAATGGAAGAAGCTAAAAAGAATGCGGGTAAAGCTGAGCAATTGGCGATTAGCAAGAAAATTAATGTACCTGCTGGTTTACAAGGTCAGAAGCGGACACTGTTCATCCTACGACAGGCTCAGCGCATGGAAGAGCAGGAAAAAACTGCGCGTGAACGTGCTGAGGTTGAACAGCTGAAAGGCCAACTGAGAGCTGCGGTAGGTAGTGGGGACTACAACCGTGCCAAAGGTTTGGTTAATCAGGGAGCAAAAGCTGATATTGAATCTATTCAATTGGCTGTGAATGGCGGCTTCACCGGTATTGCCTACCTATTAATTAAAAGTAACCCAAAGCTACTACCGGTTGATGTGAGACGCGTGCTGGGCAAGAGTTTGCTAAATGCATCGCAAACGGGTGATTCAGACAAAATTGCCAATCTGATTAAACTGGGTGCTGATGTTAATTTCTCTGAAGGTGCTATAACCCCACTGACTGTTGCGGCAAAAGCAGGCCATATGAATGCGGTTAATGCATTGATAGCTCAAGGTGCGCGACGTGACCCTACTGTTATGGGGCAGTTATTGTTGCAGGCGGTAAAACGAGGTGATCAGAACCGGGTCGGTAGCCTGCTACGCATGGGCGCGTCAGCCAATTATGCGGAGCAAGGTGCTACAGCACTGTCGATAGCATTGGATGCAGGAAACTACGGTTTGGTGACCATCCTTATCAACGGGGGCGCTACGGCTGATCCACGGTTATTAGGTCAGGCGCTGTTCCGTGCTGCCGGACAAGGTAGCGTAGACAAGGTGAATTTGCTGTTGAAAATAGGTGCTAATGTCAACTATGTAAACGGAGGTAAAACGCCGCTGACTATTGCATTGGAGCGAAGCAATATGGAAATGGCTAATGCGCTGATACGGGCGGGGGGCGATGAACCTTCCGGTCAATTTGGCAAAAAATTATTTGATGCTGCGCTGGAAGGTGACATGGCGTGGGTCAGCGTTTTGTCCAGAATTGATAAATACCGTGACTACCAGAACTTCCAGCGTGAAACGCCTTTGCATGCAGCGGCCTCACGTGGGCACAGTGCTGCGGTTAGTGTATTGTTGGCTGCTGGCGCTAATCCTAACGCATTAACCATTAAAAACTGGTCTCCTGCTCATCATGCCGCGCGATTCGGCCACAAACTGTCTTTGATCCAGATCCTGAAGGGTGGTGGTGATGTTTATGCGGTTAATTCTGATGGTAATGATGCTTATAAACTATCGGCTATTGCGATGCGTAATCCGGAAATTGCTTTGGATAATGCCGGTATTCTTGAATACATCCGCACATGGCAGCAGTATCATCCACGCGGCAGCGCGGTGGCCAGCAACCAGTAAACTCACTGGAACCAGCCTGGGAATTCAAAAAAGCCGCCGTTTATCTGCGGCTTTTTATATTTTACAAGTCCTCCCGTATCCGGAATAAGTTACCAAACACCTTGTCGCTCCAGTGCATGAATTCTGTGGCTTGCTGCTGATCATTGAAGGGTGACTGATCACGGTATAACAGCGCATATTCAGTTTTATATTGCTCGCC
>CACVAV010000239.1 GCA_902727945.1 uncultured Thiotrichaceae bacterium
GCTAATGGCTGCTGCTTGCTTTCAGCCATGATCAGATGACCTGTCCTTCAGTTTTGCGCTCATAACCCGCTTCAGCCAGCTTCTCCAGGTATTCCGCCCAGTATTCTTCTTGGTTCTCACCCAGATTATAAAGCAGGTTCCAGTCATACAGTCCGCTGTCATGGTTGTCGTCATACACCAGCTTCACTGCATAATGGCCGACCGGCTCAATCGCAGTGATATTGACGTTTTCCTTACCGATTTGCAGTGTTTCCTGTCCCGGCCCGTGACCTTTTACTTCAGCAGATGGCGAGTTGACACGCAGATACTCGCAGCTCATTACGTGGGTTTTTCCATCGGGCCAGCTGATCTCCAGCTCACGTGATTTCTGATTTAAGGTTAAATTAGTTGGCGTTGCCATAATGCACTCTCTTATAAAATGTAACGGCTCAGATCTTCATCTTTAACCAGTTCAGCAAGGATGGAATCTACGTAGTCTGCATCCACTGTTTTTTTGCTTTCGCAATCCGGCGCTTCAAACAAAACAGTTTCTAACAGGCGTTCAACCACAGTATGTAAACGGCGGGCACCAATATTTTCAGTGCTTTCATTTACTTCAAAGGCAATTTCAGCAATCCGGCGTACACCTTCCGGCAGGAATTCCAGTTCCACACCTTCCGTTTTTAACAAACCGACATATTGCTCAGTGAGTGATGCATCCGGTTCTGTCAGGATACGCTCAAAGTCATCAGCGGTCAGTGCTTCCATTTCTACCCGAATCGGCAGACGACCCTGTAATTCCGGTATCAGATCCGAAGGTTTAGATACGTGGAACGCACCGGACGCAATAAACAGAATGTGATCAGTCTTAACCATGCCATATTTAGTGGTGACGGTAGAACCCTCAATAAGGGGTAGAAGGTCACGCTGCACACCTTCACGCGATACATCAGCGCCACTGGAATTACCGCTGCGCACTACCTTGTCGATTTCATCGAGGAAGACAATACCGTTATTTTCCATCACATCTAAGGCGCGTTGCTTCAGCTCTTCTTCGTTAACCATTTTGTGGGCTTCTTCTTCGGTTAACACTTTCAGCGCATCTTTGATTTTCATCTTACGCTTACTTTTTTTCTGGTTGCCCATGTTCTGGAACATACCTTGCAGCTGACTGGCCATTTCTTCCATGCCCGGCGGTGTCATAATTTCAACACCCATCTTAGCAGCCGCCGTTTCAATCTCGATTTCTTTCTCATCAAGATTACCTTCGCGCAGTTTCTTGCGGAATTTCTGCCGGGTCGGATTTTGTTCTACTTTTTCCTTACCTAACTCATCTTCATCAACCGCCAGCCAATCATTGACCGATGTTTCTTTTTTCGGGCCGGGTAACAAGGTATCAAGAATACGTTCTTCGGCAGCTTCTTCAGCACGGAACTTTACTTTCTCAACTTCCTGCTCGCGCAGCATTTTAATCGCTACATCAGCCAGGTCGCGGATAATAGAATCCACTTCTTTACCGACATAACCGACTTCAGTGAATTTGGTAGCTTCCACCTTAATGAAAGGCGCATTCGCCAGCTTGGCCAGGCGGCGGGCAATTTCTGTTTTACCCACACCGGTCGGGCCGATCATCAGAATGTTTTTAGGCGTTACTTCAGGGCGCAATGCATCATCCAATTGCAGGCGACGCCAGCGGTTACGCAGTGCAATAGCCACGGAGCGTTTGGCCTTGTCCTGACCGATGACGTGTTTGTCCAGTTCCTGAACGATTTCGCGGGGTGTCATGCTAGACATTTTACAGCTCCTCAATGGTCAGGTTGTTATTACTGTAGATGCAGATGTCAGCAGTAATGAGCAGGCTTTTTTCCACAATTTCCCGTGCAGATAAGTCGGTGTTTTCCCGTAATGCGCGTGCAGACGCTTGTGCAAAAGCACCACCGGAACCGATAGCAATCAGGTCATGCTCCTGCTCTACGACATCACCATTACCGGTGATGAGCAGTGACGCAGTTTTATCGGCCACAATCAACAGGGCTTCCAGCTTGCGCAGCATGCGATCTGTGCGCCAGTCTTTGGCCAGTTCAACCGCTGCACGGGTCAGGTTGCCGTTGTGCTGTTGTAATTTGGCCTCGAAACGCTCAAACAGGGTAAAAGCATCCGCTGTGCCACCGGCAAAACCAGCCAGCACTTTATCGTCATAAAGACGGCGTACTTTGCGTGCGTTTCCTTTCATGACTGTGTTGCCGAGCGTTACCTGGCCATCACCGCCGATTACTACTTTTCCATTCCGGCGTACACTCAGAATGGTGGTACCTCTGTATTGTTCCAAAACGGGACTCCAGTCGCATTGCAAACCATTTGTATATGGGGTGTATCAGCTTTTTCAAGTTAGGGCCGGCCACTTTATTTTTATCGACCCCTTACTACCGTTGGTAATATGAATTACAATCTGCACCGCTTTATTTGCACAAAAGTACTTCCAAATCAAGTGGCAGACGATTAGTATTGCCGCTTTTGCCGGATTTTTCCTTTAATAAGGTGCAAATCACGGCAGACTAGTCCGGTAGTTAAGCACCGGATCAGTGGATTATCTGCCATAACAAATCCACGGCTGATGACCAGCAGGCTATTGCATTTAAATGAGATTTTAGACAATGACGGACTTAAGTAAATACCGGAATATCGGTATCTTCGCACACGTTGATGCGGGGAAAACCACAACAACTGAGCGTATCCTCAAATTAACCGGCAAAATTCACAAGATCGGTGAAGTACATGATGGCGCAGCTACCACTGACTTCATGGAACAGGAAGCTGAGCGTGGAATCACCATTCAGTCTGCTGCAACTACTGCCTTCTGGAAAGATCACCGCTTAAACATCATCGATACGCCGGGACACGTTGACTTCACTATCGAAGTTTACCGCTCCCTGAAAGTATTGGATGGTGGTGTGGGTGTATTCTGTGCATCCGGTGGTGTGGAGCCGCAATCTGAAACTAACTGGCGTTATGCTAATGAATCAGGTGTTGCGCGTGTCATCTTCGTTAACAAGCTGGATCGTATGGGTGGTGACTTTTACCGCGTAGTCGATCAGGTGCGTAACGTACTGGCGGCTAACCCGTTGATTATGGTGTTGCCAATTGGTATCGAAGACGATTTCACCGGTGTGGTTGATCTGCTGACCCGTAAAGCGTGGGTTTGGGATAACTCCGGCGATCCAATGAACTACACGATCGAAGATGTTCCTGCGGATATGGTGGATCAGGTCGAAGAATACCGTGAGCAACTGATTGAGACAGCACTGGAACAGGACGATGACCTGTTTGAAGCTTATCTGGAAGAAGGCACTGAGCCACCGTTAGAAGAAATCAAGCGTTGTATCCGTAAAGGGACTATCGCTCTGGACTTCTTCCCAACGTTGTGCGGCTCTGCGTTTAAGAACAAAGGCGTGCAGTTGGTGCTGGATGCGGTCGTTGATTACCTGCCTAATCCGATGGAAGTTAAGCCGCAGCCGGAAGTTGATCTTGAAGGTGTTGAGACAGGTGAATTCGCGATTGTTGATCCGGCTAAGCCATTACGCGCTTTGGCGTTTAAGATCATGGATGACCGTTTTGGCGCACTGACCTTTACGCGTATCTATTCCGGTACCTTGAAGAAGGGTGACACGTTGCTGAATACTTTCACCGGTAAGACTGAGCGTATTGGCCGTATGGTTGAGATGCACGCCGATGAGCGTAATGAAATTCATACTGCCCAGGCCGGTGACATCATCGCGTTGGTAGGTTTGAAGAATGTTCAAACCGGTCATACCTTGGCTGATGTGAACAATCCGGCAACACTGGAGCCGATGGTGTTCCCTGATCCGGTTATCTCGATTGCTATCTCGCCAAGCGATAAAGCAGCTGCCGAGAAGATGGGTATCGCGCTGAATAAGATGATGCAGGAAGATCCGTCTTTCCGCGTTGAGACTGACGAAGATTCCGGCGAAACCATCATCAAAGGTATGGGTGAGCTTCACCTGGACATCAAAGTTGATATTCTGCGTCGTACGCACGGTGTTGAAGTTAAAGTTGGTAAGCCACAGGTTGCATACCGTGAGTCTATCACTCAGGTGACTGAAGATAGCTACACGCATAAGAAGCAGTCTGGTGGTTCCGGTCAGTTCGGTAAGATCGACTACATCATGGAGCCGAATGAAACCGGCGCTGGTTTTGAATTTGAGTCGAAGGTTACCGGTGGTAATGTTCCTCGTGAATTCTGGCCTGCGGTTGAGAAGGGCTTCAAAATGAGCATGGACGCTGGTGTGTTAGCCGGGTTCCCTGTTGTTGACGTTAAAGTAACGTTGATGGATGGTGGCTTCCACGCGGTTGACTCCTCTGCGATTGCTTTTGAAATCGCGGCTAAAGGCGGTTACCGTCAGACTATGAACAAAGCCGGCCCACAGATGCTTGAGCCAATCATGCGCGTTGATGTGTTCACGCCGGAAGATCACGTAGGTGATGTTATCGGTGATTTGAACCGTCGTCGTTCGATGATCAAATCTCAGGAAGCTGGCCCTACCGGTGTTCGCATTAAAGCGGACGCGCCACTGTCTGAAATGTTTGGTTACATTGGTGACCTGCGTACTATGACCTCGGGTCGTGGTCAGTTCTCAATGGAATTTGATCACTATGCAGCATGTCCTAAGAACGTTGCTGAAGAAGTTATCAAAGAGACTATCGAACGTAAGAAAGAACAAGGTTAATTGGCTAACGCCTTAATCTGATTCTTTTTGAGTT
>CACVAV010000240.1 GCA_902727945.1 uncultured Thiotrichaceae bacterium
GTTGCAGAAGGTATTGCTTCTGTTGCTGAGGTTTCTGTTGTGCTGCGAACTTCTTCAGTTTGTGGTGCCTCAGGCGAGGGTGTCAGCGCAGTTTCAATAGGTACTACTTCAGTATCTGCCTCCGGGGTGAGTGCTGTGATTTCATCTTGCGCTATTTCAGGAAGGATTGTTTCTGAAGTGGCTGCTTCCGGAGCGGTTGTTTCTGCGGCTATTTCATTTTGAAATGCATCAGGGGGTATGATCTTTTCGGCTAAGATTGTTTCTTCAACAGGGATTTCTGGCTTCTGCTCTTGGGTAGTGATCTCATCTGGCGCTGCTTTGTCCGCATACTTTGTTGGTTCGGTCGCCTGATTAGTCACTGGTGATCTTGCTTCCTTTGGCTCCTCAATAATTGCGTCGGTCACGTCTGGTTTTTTTGCGACTTCGTCCGGGTTGGTTGCCTGACCGGTTTTTATGTCCGGTATCTTAATTTCAATTGGGTTCTGAACCGGCTCATTAGTCATGATGCTTTCGCTGACAGTGTTTTTTATGGCTAGACTGCTTGCTGTTCTGGGGCGTTCTTTAAACAGATTGGACTGGGCTAGTGACCAGCTCAGTATTCCCGCACCTACCAAAGCGGTGGCCAGTGAGAGAATCAATAAGTTTGATGCATGTCCTTTTGCGTCGTTCATCTTTATTTTTGGATTCCGTGGGGTTGTTAGGGTTTTGCAAGAGAGTGTGAGCATGATAGTAATATTTTTGCGTAATTTTCAAGCAGAATTTGAATATTGCAGGTGTGCATACGAAGTTACAAAGTTTTTAAATCCCAAATTAATTATGCAGTGGGCTTTGATTGAGGGTAATTGCTAAGTAAGACGGGCAGCTCCGGATCCTGGTTCAGTTAGTAGTGGGTCAAATTGAGTCCCTGAGCACAGAATAGTGCAATATGTTGTGGTTTTGTGCTCCGAATTACGATTTTTCCTTTACAGTACGGCTACATGCTTCATATAATCCCGCGCTTATGTCGAACAGGTTACCCGTTGAAATTAATCCTTTCCGTCTGATTGAGCAACGCAGACAGCTTTCCGGTGTGGTTCATACCAATCGTTTATCACGATTGAGCGAGCTACTGGTGCCGGAAGCTGTAGCAGAGGATTTCGAAGTTGAGCTGGAGTTTTTATATTCTCCCAGCCATCTTCCCATGATCATTGGTCAGGTTAACGGCACGGTTGTTATGGAATGTCAGCGTTGTCTGAAGCCGGTAACAATTGATGTTGAAGCCCGGATTAGTGTAGTGGTGACTGCTTCACAAACTGATAGACGGCCTGAAGAAGAGGGCTATGAAATATGCATTGTTGATGATGAACGTATGTTTTTACAAGATTTTATTGAAGATGAGATCCTGTTAACATTACCGGCAGTTGCCCGGCATGATCAGTGTGAGCCGACCCGGATAGTACGTGAAATACCGGTGGCTGATAATGCAGATAACGAACAACCCGTGGAGAAGGAAAAGAAAAATCCTTTTGCCGCATTAAAAGACTGGAAAAAAACGGAGTAAATTGCCATGGCAGTTCAGAAAAATCGTAAGACACGCTCTAAGCGTGGTATGCGTCGTTCACACGATGCGCTGAAAGCACCGACATTGTCGGTTGACCAGACAACAGGTGAAAAGCATCTGCGTCATAATATGACTGCCGACGGCTTTTACTGTGGCCGCCAGATTATGCCGGCAGCAGTGGCCATTGATGATGAAGATGACGAAGATTAATTGTTACTGTTTGTGTGACCTATCTTCAGAATAAAATCTGATTCAAAATCGCGGGCATTATGTCCGCGATTTTTTTGTGGGAGTTATTAAAATGAGCGCAAAATACCGGATTGCTCTGGATGCAATGGGGGGAGATCATGGGCTGAGTGTTATTGTCCCTGCCGCATTGGAAGCATTAAAACAATATAACGATATTTCCTTGATTTTGGTGGGTGATGAGCAAAAAATACAGGCTGCCCTGGCCGAACATAATTCCCGGGATAATCAGTTAATCAGTATCCGGCATGCCTCTCAGGTGGTGGGTATGGATGAATCCCCCGCTTTGGCATTAAAAAAGAAAAAAGATTCTTCAATGCGGGTAGCGATTGATCTGGTTAAGCAGGCTGATGCCGACGCCGTAGTGAGTGCCGGGAATACCGGCGCATTGATGGCGACCAGTCGTTTTGTGCTGCGTATGATTCCGGGTATTGATCGTCCTGCGCTTTGTACAGTGATGCCCAGTATGAATGGTCAGACTCATATGCTTGATTTGGGGGCTAATGTCGATTCATCTGCTGAGCATTTATATCAATTCGCACTGATGGGGTCGGAATTGGCTAAGGCTATTGATGATATCGATAATCCTACGGTGGGTTTACTGAATATTGGTGCAGAGGCTATCAAAGGTAATGAGCAGGTCAAGGCAGCTAATGCGTTGCTCGCAGAGTCACCTTTAAATTATATCGGCTATGTCGAAGGGGATGGTATATATCTGGGCGGTGTCGATGTTATAGTCTGTGACGGTTTTGTCGGAAATGTTGCGCTAAAGGCTAGTGAAGGTTTAGCAAAAATGATTTCTGAAAAACTGAAAGCCAGTTTTACCCGTAATTTATTGACTAAGTTGCTTGGGTTACTGTCCTTGCCGGTGTTGAATCGTTTTCGGAACGAGGTCGATCCGCGACTGTATAATGGCGCGAGCCTGCTGGGGTTGCAGGGTATTGCTGTAAAAAGTCATGGCGGTGCAGACAGTCTGGCTTTTGCTAATGCTATTGGGATTGCGCGCACGGAAATTATTAAGAAACTTCCACAGCGTATTAATGCGCAAATTGCTGAATTGCTGGACTTGAGGCAGGCTGGATGATTTATTCGCGAATTACTGGTACGGGTAGCTACTTACCTCCCAAAATCATGACTAACAAAGACCTGGAAAGTATCGTAGATACTTCGGATCAATGGATTTTTGAGCGTACAGGTATTCGTCAGCGACATGTAGCAGAAGAGCAGGGCGCGAGTGATCTGGCTCTGGTAGCTGCACAGCGTGCTTTGGAAATGGCGGGCAAACAACCCGAAGATATTGATTTAATTGTCATGGGAACTTCAACACCTGATCTGGTGTTCCCCAGTACAGCCTGTTTGTTACAGCGCAAATTAGGTATTAGAAATGGCGGAGCGGCTTTCGATGTCAATGCTGCCTGTGCCGGATTTTCCTATGCGCTGAGTGTGGCTGACAAATTTGTTCGCAGTGGTTCAAATAAATGTGCGTTGGTAGTGGGTTCTGAGGCGATGACACGTCTGATGGACTGGAGCGACCGGACGACTTGTGTATTGTTTGGTGATGGTGCGGGTGCTGTAGTACTGGAAGCCAGTGAAGAGCCGGGTATTTTATCAACGCATATCCACGCAGATGGTCAGTACGAAGACTTGTTATATGTATCAGGTGGTGTGTCACGGCCTGCATCAATGATGGAAGCTGAAGGTGCCTTTCTGAAAATGAAAGGTAATGACGTCTTCCGCACAGCGGTCAGAACATTGGGGCGCATTGTTGATGAAACGCTGAAAGCGAACCAGATGACTAAAGCTGATGTTGACTGGCTGGTGCCTCACCAGGCCAATATCCGTATTATTCAGGCGACGGCAAAAAAACTCAGTATGTCGATGGATAATGTGGTGGTGACTGTTGCTGAGCACGGAAATACTTCTTCAGCGTCTATTCCACTGGCACTGGATGTAGCGGTACGTGATGGTCGTATTAAGCGTGGCGATACAATATTGCTGGAGGCCTTTGGCGGCGGGTTTACCTGGGGTTCCGCGCTGGTGCGCTTCTAGGGTTAATTCATGGCCACTGAAATTGAACATAAATTTCTGATTGTTAATGACGAGTGGCGTGAGCAGATCATTCGTTCTGTTGAATATCGCCAGGGCTATCTGAGTAATAACAAAAGTGCCTCTGTGAGGATCCGTATCGCGGGTGATATAGCTAATATTAATGTTAAAGGCATGACTGTCGGGTTACAGCGTCCCGAGTATGAATACCCAATTCCTTTAGCTGATGCCAATGAAATGCTGGATCAGTTATGTCTGCGCCCGATGATTGAGAAAATTCGCCACTTCGTTGAATATGGTGGAAAAATCTGGGAAATAGATGAATTCAGTGGTGATAATGCCGGATTAATTGTTGCTGAGATTGAGCTGGAATCAGTGGATGAGGCTTTTGATATTCCCGGTTGGGCCGGTGACGATGTTTCAGGGATAGAGCGTTATTATAATGTGGCATTAGTGCAGTATCCATACGCGCAATGGTCGACTGAAGAGCGTTGTCCGGGATAATTACTGTGAATTTTCTATCGCTTCGCATCATTGGATAGACACTTTGATGAGCAGGCGTTAAAATGCCTCCCCACGAATTCCACGGGATGAGCAATCGCTCATCCCGTTATTGTATGTAGAACTTGGAGGTTCCATTGAGTAAGCAGGCTCTGCTAGTGTTGGAAGATGGCAGTATCTTCCGGGGGCGTTCCATAGGTTGTGATGGTCAGACTGTTGGTGAAGTGGTATTCAATACCGCACTAACGGGGTACCAGGAAATTCTGACCGACCCTTCATATGCCAGACAAGTGGTGACGTTGACTTATCCGCATATCGGTAATACCGGTGTGAATGAAGAGGATATGGAATCGACACAAGTACAT